>VGTH01000031.1 GCA_016874755.1 Deltaproteobacteria bacterium
CCTCAGTGTGCTTTTCTCTCATCGGCGTATCCTTTCCTGCCTGCGCCAACAGGCAGCCTTTCGTTTTTAGATTCGCGAAAGGGTACGCCTACCTATTTCCTATTTCCACACGCTTTGATCATAGCTCCCATCGGCAAACTCTTTTATTTGGAGAAAAAAATGACCACCGACCTAAACAAAATTCGCATCGACCACATCGGTAGCTTGAGCCGACCGGCAAAACTAAAAGATGTCTTCGTCCGCTTTGACACCAACCAGGCAAGCAAAGAGGAGCTGATCCAAGCTCAAGATCAAGCGATTCGCGATGTCATCCAGAAACAGGAAGCGCACGGGCTTCCCATCGTTACCGACGGCGAGTTTCGCCGCCACAATTTTCAAGAAAGCTTTTCCGAGTGTGTGACGGGCTACGACGTGCCGCAAAATATTTCGACGTACCACTATCACCGCGATTTGAATGAAAACCCTTTCGAGCGTGCCGAGCAAAACTTTGACGAGGCCGGCCCGGCGATCATCACCCGGCGCGGCGTCGTGGCACGCTTGCAGCTGGTGCGCAACTTGCCGCTGGAGGAATACCGCTACGCCCAGAGCGTCGCCACAGTGCCGGCCAAAGTGACGGTTCTCGGGCCCGACCGCATCTCGCAGCGCTTTAAGTGGGAAGCGTCGTTGGATGTTTACAAGGGGCTCGACGATTTCGTCGACGATCTCATCAAGATCGAGCGCAAGATGATTGCGGATCTAGTGGCGGCCGGCTGCAAGTATATCCAGATCGACGCGCCGGGTTACACCGCCTACGTTGACCAGATTTCACTCGGCAGAATGCGTTCGCGCGGCGAAGACCCGGAGCGCAATTTCCAACGTTCCATCGATGCCGACAACGCCGTTATCGAAGGCTTTCCCGGCGTTACCTTCGGCATTCACATCTGCCGCGGCAACGCCCGGACCACCGACCCGAAAACCGGCAAGCTCGTGCCCCAGTGGCACCGCGAAGGCAGCTACGATGCCATTGCCGAAAAACTTTTTAATTCGCTCAAGCATCAGCGCATCTTGTTGGAATACGACAGCGAGCGCGCCGGCGGCTTTGAGCCGCTGCGCTTGGTGCCGAAAGATAAAATCGTCGTGCTGGGCCTGGTGTCGACCAAGGATTCCCAAATGGAGACCGTCGACGGTCTGAAGCGGCGCATCGACCAGGCGAGCCAGTATTTGCCGCTCGGGCAATTGGCGCTCAGCCCCCAATGCGGCTTCGGTGGCATCGACTCGAAGGTGCTGAGCGAAGATGAAATGTGGAAAAAGCTCGACACGATTGTGGAAACAGCAAGGACGACCTGGGGCTAGCAGTAAGCCGGTTGGCAGTGCCAAAACAAAGGTTTTGCGCTAAGAACTATGAACGCCACCCAAACCTTGGCGCGCTACGCGCTAAAGTTGCGCTACCAAGATATTCCGGCAGAAGTGATCGAGCGCGCCAAAGCGTGCATGCTCGATACTCTCGCCGTTTGTTTGTACGGCTCGACAAAACCGTGGAGCAAAACGGTGATCGATTTTGTCGAGCGCGGCGGCTCCAAAGGCGGCGCTTCGGTGCTGGGCACAAAACTCAAAGCCTCGCCTGAGCGCGCGGTGCTGGCCAACGGCACCATGGCGCACGCGTTCGAGCTCGATAACGTGCGTCAACCCGGCTCCGGCGTTCATCCCGGCGCTACTGCCTTCTTACCCGCTTTTGCGATGGCTGAAGCTGTGGGTGCCAACGGCAAAGCGCTGCTCGCGGCGTTTGTCGCCGCCTGCGAAGTGTTGTCGCGCATCGGGGTGGCCGCCGGCAATTCCCTCGAGCGGCGCGGCTTTCATGCGCCAGGGTTAACCGGCACGTTTGGCGCCGCCGTGGCGGCGGGAAAATTGCTGCGCTTGAATGAAAAACAACTCGTCAATGCCCTCGGCATCGCCGGCTCCTACTCGGCTGGCTTGATTGAATTCTCCCAATGTAAAGAAGGCGCGATGATCAAACGGCTCCATCTTGGCAAGGCCGACGAAGGCGGCGTGACCGCCGCACTTTTGGCCCGCAAGGGGTTTGCCGGACCGGAAAGCGTCCTCGAAGGCAAATTTGGTTTTTGCAAAACCTTTTCCGACGCGCCCGATCTCGGCTATCTCACCCATCGTTTAGGCGAGGAGTGGGAGAGCATGAATATTGCCATCAAACGGTGCGCCGTCCATATCAACGCCCACGCGCCGATCGAGGCGCTGGAAGAGCTGCGCCGAGAGATCGGTTTTAAGCCTGACGAGATTCGCGGCATCACCATCGGCAGCATCGAGAAGTTGCTGACCCATCATGCCAACTATGAGCCGGGCGATCTGATGATGGCGCAGTACAGCATTCCTTCTTGTGTCGCGCTGAGCGCCCATTACGATCCGTCAGTGCCGGCCAACATCACCGAGAAGAGGCTCAAGGACAAAAAGATTCTCGCGCTGATGCCGAAGATTCGCCTGGAGGTCGACCACGAGATCGAACAAAGAGGTTGGGACCGCGCCGCTCGGGTGACGGTCGAGCTTAATGGCGGGAAAAAATACTCGAAGTTGGTGATTCATTTTAAAGGCACGCCGCACAATCCGTTTAGCTACGATGAAGTCAGCGCCAAGGCGCGCAAACTGACCCGCGGCATCCTTAACGAACGGCAACTCGGTCGGTTGATCAATTCGGTGCAAAATCTCGAAAAAGTTCCCGATGTCGCCGCACTGGGGACGCAGCTGCGGCGCGCGTCATGATGTGGGCTAGTTGCGATCCTCCGGCCGCAAAGGACTCAGCCACTCTTCGTGGACATCGACCATGATGGTGTCCGTGTCTCGACAGGGCGAGAGTTCGCTTAAGTCGAAACGCACCGTGTAAAGCGGATCGTGCATGCCGCGATGGTCGCGCGGGTTTTCTAGCCGCCCGTGGGCCAAAGCGATCACACCACGCTTGCCGCGGACGTATTTTGGCGTGCGCGGGTTGCCTTTGAGATTTTCCTTGGCGACAACCACGGCGTCGCCGATCTTGAATTTATCGCTCGTCGATTCCATTTCAGTCCGGCCGCACCCGCGGCGCTTCCGCTTCAACATGGTCGGCCTCTCTTCGATGCCGCTGCTCGGGAGTGAGCGCGTAACCGGCGCCAATAAGACTATCGACGGTGACGAGTTTGGCCAATTCGCTTTCTGTCATTCCTTCGGTGCCCGCCGGACGCTGGGGCAAAACGAAATAGCGCACGTCCGAGGTGCTGTCCCACACTTTCATTTCTTTGTCCGTGGGAATTTCCAGGCTGAACATCTCCTGCACGCACTTGCGCGGGTTTTGCACGATGTTGATGCGATAGCTCTCGTGTTTGTACCACCACGGGGTGTCGCCCAGGATGTCGTAGGGATAACAGGAGCAGAGCGTGCAAACGACCATGTTATGAACCTGTTCGGTGTTCTCGACCACGAGAAGCTTGCCAACTTTGCCCTGGTGCACACCGATTTCACGCAGGGCTTCTCGGCCGGTGGTCAACAGCGCTCGCTTGAACTCAGGATCGCTCCACGCTTTGGCGACGATGACTCCGCCGAGCCACGGACGTTCCTCGTGCAACTGTTTCCAGCGCTGCTCTAGTTCAGTGCGCGCCGTCCAGCCGCGCTGGATCAGGCATTGGACGAACATTTCTAACAGTTCCTGATAGTCGGTGAGATCTTTCTCGAGACTCACCATGCGCTCCTCGAGGCTGCCGTGGTGTTCTTTCTTTTTGATCTTAAAAAAACTGTCATAATCGCCGCGCTCCTTGCGGTTGTCTTCGGTGACCACGTCGAGGCTCTCGACGGTGCGCGCCGAAACCAGGGCGATGCCTTTCACGTAATCGTCGAGCCATTCTTCGAGATGGCGCACGCGCGCTTCGAGATTTTTTCCTTGGGGCTTGGGAATCTTGAAAAAGCGGTCCTTCTTTTTCAGGCTGCCGCACATGTTGAGCAAATCGTAGAACGTCACCAGGCCGCGCCGCAAAATGTAGATGAGCCGCGGCTCCAAACGTTTGGTGCGGTAATATTCCAAATCTTCTTCGACCGCTTGAATGTGCGACATGAAATCGTGCATGTGGCCTTCGAAGGGTTTATGTCCGTGCTTTCCTGACATTAGCGATTCTCCTCATTCCATTGAAAAGCGGGCGCGATGCATCGCCGCCTCTACATACGGACGGTTTGCGTCATTTGAAAAACTACGCTCACCACGAAGACACGAAGCACACGAAGTTCGAAGAAACATGTATTTCCTCTAGGGCCTTCGTGTTGAATATTTCCCTTTTAGTGCGTGTCGAAAATCTCTTGATACTGCTTCAGCTTGGCTTTGGTTGCATCGGTTTCCGCCGCTGTTGGCCTTGTCGGATCGGCCGCCAGCGGCAAACAGCCGAGCTTCATCAAGCTTGCCATCAACAACAAGCGCGCTTTTGTCGCGGTCAGATTGTTACCGGCGATGGCTAGCGGATCGCGCGTCGCGTCGACAAAACCACTGGCGTTGCCGCGACCCACTTTTACCACTGGCATGCCGCTGAATGTCGCCCGCTTGAGTGCGGCGTCGACCGAATTGCTCATGGCGCCAAATGGCGCCGAGCCTTCGGCAACGAAGCCGGCCAACGGGGCGTTGCGCAGGTTGTGGTCGATACGCGCTAAAATATCGATTTCGCCGACGGCATCGCCGGATGCGTCCTCTGGCAGATAACGCGCATGCTTGGCGATGGTCACTTTGGGAATCGCCGATGCGAGCAACTTGCCGGTGCCGTCTTTGACCGGAATCTGGCCTCTCAAGCCCTGGACTGCTCCGGGTAATTGCGTCAAGTTCACCGCGGAATTGTAGGTGTGCCGCTTAACCGTGCGAAAAGTAAATTGTGGTGCGCCGGGATGGCCCATTCTGCCGATGATGCCGCCGTGGCCGCCGGTGGCAACGTAGCCGCCCGGCCGTGCGTCGGCCTTTTGGACATCGCGCGCGGTGAAAATTTGCTCATCGAGTATCGCCACCACGCCGATGAAATCGCGGCCGTTCTCGTCGGCCCAAATTCGCGAAGTGATGTAGTCCACCGAGTCGACGATGTTGCGGTCGCCGTCGTTGCCGACGGCGCCGTGGGCGCGCTGCGATGAGTTGCCGACGATGGGCACGGTCGTGTCGATCAACAGATTCAGCCAGTAGGTGGTTTCCTCCACAAACGGGCTGCCCTCCAGCCAAATCGCGCCGGCATAGGCGCCGCTGACCAAGGCTAAATGTACGACGTTGGTCAAGCGCGCGAGCGTCGCCATTGCCGGTTCCTTGCGCAGATAGCCAGGGCGGTACGGAAAAAAATCTCTGCCCCAAATCTCAGGCTCGATATCGCCTTGGCCCTGGTCCGTGCGTTCCGCCGCCTTCCTGCCGCTCATGTAGCCGCCCGACGGCGCGGCGCGGTAAAAATCAAACTCCGCCTTCGACGACAGCAGGCTGCCCCAACCCTTGTCCGACAGGCCCAAGCGATCGATCTCTTCAAAGAGCCGCGAGCCGTCGGGGAAAAATGGCACCCGACATTTTTCCGCCGGGGCACGTTCCTCGGTGCCGTCACCTTCCCAGGCCTGGCCGTTGGCTTGGCGCGCCATATACGGCAGCGGGTAGAGGCCGTCTTCAGGACTGAGCGTCACTTCGTAAATCGGTTTATCGGTGGCGCTGGTGCGCTCTTTGTGGAACTTGCCGGCGCTATCGAGGTAGCCGTCGGGTGGCGCATAGAGCGCCGCTGCATCGCGTTCGAGTGGATGGGCACTGAACTGTTCGATATAAACCGTCACTGGCGCGGCTAGCCGTTGGGCGCGCAGTGGATCGAAGCGCAGCGGCGATCCGTCAGCGTTAGTCTTCAGCGGCAGGCCATGTTTTGTCCGCGCCTTGTTGCTGGTGACCAACGGTTCGCTGTTTTGAATCGTCGCGGTGGGGCCGGAAAAGACGGCGATGCGTGGTTTGGCATCCATGGTCAACCGAAAAGGGCGGGTCTTAGACCCGCCCCTACAACAAACGAGACTATTTCAGTTCGAAAGGAATTTGCTTCGGGCCATAGCCTTGCCAGTACTTGTTGGTTGCGGGATCGTAGCGACCCTGCAAGAATCCGCCGGCTTTCTCGGCGCGGACGATGATCGCCACGGTTCTCTGGTCGCCGCTCTCTTCCGCGTGAATCGCGTAAGGAGGCACCAGATCGATTTTGCCGGCGCCGACTTTGACGTTAACGGTCTTCTTAACTTCGGCGTAGTCCTGCTTCGAGCCATCGTCAAGCCGCTCATATCGTTCGATCGACTCGGTACCGTCGAGCACGCCGTAAAGCGTCCAGTTGTGGGCGTGATCATGAATCGCCGTGCGTGTGTGCGGAGCCTTGATGAGGCCATTGATAACAAATCTATAATCGGGGTCTTCGTAAAAGAGCAGATTCTCCGCGCGGTCGCCGCCCTGTGAGCAATCCGGCCAGTGCCTTGACTGTTCCCGAACCGACGGGTCGGCCAGGAGATCCTGCAGCAACGGCGTCATTTTTCCCCAACGCTTTGCCGGATCGGATTCTTCGGCATGCAATTTACGCGCAGACGAAATAAATTTTTGCACTGCGGACATGGGACCTCCTATCGGTAGCGGGCCGATTCTGTGATTGTTGCTTGAATTATTAGACCGAGCCGGTGCGGCTCGTCAAGCTGGTTCGGTGGATTTCAGGGGCTTCGCATTGGGCTAAAATAACGCAGGGCCCCAGCAATAAGATATTGCTGGGGCCCCGCTCGTTCGAAAGCTAATAGCAGTTACTATGTGCCGTGATCCCAGGAGGAGAGGTACTTGTCCTGCTCGGCGGTAAGCTTATCGATCTTTATGCCCATGGAGCCGAGCTTGAGACCGGCAACCCAGTTCTCAACCGCGGCCGGCACCTCGTAAACTTGCGCTTTGAGATTCTTACGATTCTTGACAGCCCATTCCGAAGCCAGCGCTTGGGTCGCAAAGCTCATATCCATAACTGAAGCGGGATGACCTTCGGCGGCCGCCAGGTTGACCAAACGTCCTTCGCCGATCAAATAAATGCGCCGCCCGTTGGGCATGACGTAGGCGTCGACGAAATTGCGCACGTTCTTGTCAACGCGCTTGGCGAGCTTGGTCAGTGATTTGATATCGATCTCGATATCGAAGTGGCCGGAGTTACAGATCACCGCGCCGTCTTTCATCAGTTTGAGATGCTCGGCGGCGATGACATGCATATCACCGGTGAGGGTAATGAACAGGTCGCCGATTTTGGCCGCCTCTTTCATCGTCATGACTTCGAGGCCGTCCATGGCGGCTTCGAGGGCGCGCACTGGATCGACTTCAGTGACGATCACCTTGCCGCCCATGCCGCGGGCGCGCGCCGCGACACCCTTGCCGCACCAGCCGTAACCGGCAACGACAACGCGTTTGCCGGCGATCAACATATCCGTGGCACGCACCACGCCGTCGATGGTCGATTGGCCGGTGCCGTAGCGGTTATCAAACAAATGTTTGGTCGCGGCGTCGTTGACGGCGATGACCGGAATCTTGAGCGCTTTGTCTTTTTCCAATGCGCGCAGACGGATCACACCCGTGGTCGTCTCTTCCATGCTGGCGACTAGCTCGGGAATCAAATGGGTGTACTGCGTGTGCACCATCGAAACCAGATCGGCGCCGTCATCCATCGTGATGACCGGTTTGTGGTCGAGCGCGGCACGGAGATGTTTATAATAGGTTTTGTTGTCCTCGCCCTTGATAGCGTAGGTGGGAATCTTGTCGTGCTGCACCAAAGACGCCGCGACGTCGTCTTGGGTCGACAGCGGATTGGAAGCGCACAGCACCACGTTGGCGCCGCCGGCTTTGAGTGCCTGGACGAGATTGGCGGTTTCCGCAGTCACATGCAGACAGGCGGAAAAGCGCATGCCTTTGAGCGGCTGTTCTTTGCGAAAACGTTCTTTGACTCTTTGCAAGACGGGCATGTCCTGGCCCGCCCAGAGAATGCGTTTGCGGCCGGTTTCGGCCAACTTCATGTCTTTGACGTCGTAATTCTTCGATGCCATCGGTTAAGGTTCCCTCCAACCGCTTAACTAAATTCCAGCCGCTTTTTTTAGAGCTTCCGCCCGATCGGTCCGTTCCCAAGTGAACAGACCTTTCTCTGCCGCGCGACCGAAATGACCATAGGCTGCAGTCGCGCGATAGATGGGCCGTTTCAGGTCAAGTGTTTGTATAATACCCTTAGGGCTTAGGTCAAAGTTATTCTGAACGATCTTGGCAATCTTGGCTTCGTCAAGCTTACCGGTGCCAAATGTATCCACCAACACGGAGACGGGTTGGGCAACGCCAATGACGTATGCCAATTGCACTTCACAACGGCTTGCGAGTTGCGCTGCAACGATATTTTTTGCCACATAACGGGCCATGTACGCCGCGCTACGATCGACCTTTGATGGGTCTTTGCCAGAAAATGCGCCTCCGCCATGGCGCCCCATGCCGCCGTAGGTATCAACAATGATCTTGCGGCCGGTTAAACCACAATCACCCTGGGGACCGCCGACGACAAACCGGCCGGTAGGATTCACATGAAAGACGGTGTCGTTGTCAAGAAACTTCGCGGGAACAACGGCCTTAATAACGTTGTTAACAATAGTCGATTCGAGTTTATCGTTGCCCACTTCGGGACTATGCTGCGTGGAAATGACCACGTTCTTGATCCTGACCGGCTTGCCATCGCGATACTCTACGGTCACTTGCGATTTACTATCGGGTCTGAGGAAGGGTGCTTCGCCGCCTTTACGCACCTTCGCCAGATACTCCACAAGCTTATGAGCCATTTGAATCGGGAAGGGCATCAGCTCGGGGGTTTCATCGCAAGCATAGCCGAACATCATGCCCTGATCGCCGGCGCCTTGCTCCTTGTGTTTGCCTTCACCTTCCGTGACGCCCTGAGAAATATCCGGCGATTGCTGCTCGACTGCGGTTAGAATCGCGCAGGTGTTGCCGTCAAATCCCATGGCCGAATCGGTGTAGCCGATGTCGCGGACGACCTCACGGACAATGTCGACGTAGCTCACCTTGGCGCGGCTGGTGATTTCACCGGCAACGACGACCATGCCGGTCTTGGCCAGACTTTCACAGGCAACACGGCTGTCGGGATCTCCCGCTAGGTGCGCGTCGAGGATCGCGTCGGAGACTTGATCGCAGAGTTTGTCGGGATGACCTTCGGAGACTGATTCCGAAGTGAAGAGAAAATCTTTGCCTGCCATAAAAGCTACCTCCTGGGCAGTTGTCGATAAAAAAGCAATCTCATTCCTATAACCAATACAAAGGGGGGATTCAACCTACTGATCTTCGTTAAATCTGGCGTCGATCAATTTTTCGATCGCTTTGACGACCCGCTCCGCGTCGTCACCCTGCGCTTCAACGAGAATCGTGCTCCCTTGCGGGCATCCTAGCGTCATTACACCCAAAATACTCCGTCCATCGGCGCTCTGACCTTCGGCCGAAAATGTCACCTGCGATGAAAACTTATTTACCGTTTGCACCAACAAGGCCGAGGCTCGCGCGTGGAGCCCCAGCTTGTTTTTGATTTCAAGCTTTTTGGCAACCTTATTCATGCCGTTACTTGTTGATGTCGCGGTGCTTTACTTGAATGCGGAACTTGTCATCGCCGAGCCGCTGGCGCAGCTCTTCGACCAACACCACGGAGCGGTGCCTGCCACCCGTGCAGCCCAAGGCCAGCGTCAAGCTGCTTTTTCCTTCGCGCTCGTAGAGCGGTAGAGTGAACTCCAAGAGCGCCAGCAGCCGATCAAGAAAGGTGCGCGTGTCATCATTGCTCAAGACGTAATCGCGGACGTCCTGATCGAGGCCGCTATGGTCGCGCAGCTCATTGACAAAATAAGGGTTGGGCAAGAAGCGGACATCGAGAATCAGATCCGTGTCGTGGGGTATGCCGAACTTGTAGCCGAAGGAGCTGAGAAACACGTTCATGCGCCGTGAATAGGGCGCCTGACAAAACTGCTGCTCCATTTCCTGCTTTAGCTGGTGGACGTTGAAGTCGCTCGTGTCGATGATCTTGTCGGCCAAAGCGCGCACGCTTTCGAGCGCCTTGCGCTCGCGCAGGATGCCATCTTGCACGCTACCCATGCCGGCTAGCGGGTGCGGCCGCCGGGTTTCGCTGAAACGACGCAACAGCACGTCATCCGAGGCATCGAAGAACAGCACCAATAGGTGATGGCCGGCGGCCCGCACATCGCTGACCACTTGGGGCAGCGATTGCAGGAAGCGTTCGCCGCGCAGGTCGACGCCTAACGCAATGCGCATGATGTCTTCCTGATAGCCCTGGCAGAGATCGATGAATTTTGGGATTAGCAGCGCCGGCAGATTGTCGACACAGAAAAAACCATTGTCTTCGAGGGCGCGAATGGCGAAGCTCTTGCCTGAACCGGACAGACCCGTGACGATGATAATGTCGAGCTCGCCTGCCATGGCAATCTTAGAACTTGTCGTCCTCTTCAGCGATGATGGCGAACAACTCTTCACGGTTGCCGCCTTTCATCAAGCGCGCGCGAAACGCCGGGTCTTTGAGCAGGCGCGAAATGCGCGCCAAGGCCTTGAGATGATCGGCCGCCGCCCCCTCTGGCGCCACCAGCGCAAAGAAAAGGTGCGTCGGCTCGCCGTCGAGCGAGGCAAAGTCAACGCCGGCCGCGCTGCGCGCAAAAACGCCGACAACGCCCTCGACGCCGGGGAGTTTACCGTGGGGTATGGCGACACCTTCGCCAATCGCCGTGGTGCTGATTTTTTCCCGCTCTTGGAAAACCCGCAAAACCTGCTTTTCGTCAAGCGAACGGTGCTGCGCCACCAGCTGGGCGGCGAGCTCTGCTAATACCGCACCCTTTTCGCGCGCCACCAGCATAGGGATGACAGTGTTCACGGACAAGAAATCGGTGATCTTCACGGCTGCGCCCCTTCGTGGGATTGAGCTTGCTGAGTTTTTCCTTATCCGGCGCTCATCAGACGGCCCGATGATTATTTTCTTAAAAAAGGTTGGCGTCGTTTGGAAGAGGGCAGAATGCCCATCGCCTCACGATATTTGGCGACAGTGCGGCGCGCGATGGTAATCTGATAGGTGGAAAGCTTCTCCGCAATGTGCTGATCGCTGAACGGACGGTTGTGGTCTTCTTGGGCGATGATGGCGCGGATTTTTTCTTTGACGCTTTCGCTGGCAACGTCGCTGCCGCTTTCGGTCTTGACGCTGCTCTGAAAAAAGAATTTTAGCTCGAAAAGCCCCTGCGGCGTGTGCACATATTTGTTGGCCGTCGCCCGGCTTACCGTCGACTCATGCATTTGAATGTCTTCGGCCACATCGCGCAGCACCATCGGTTTTAACTGGCTGACGCCGTGATCGAGAAACTCCTGCTGAAATTTGAAAATACTTTGGGTGACTCGAAACAAGGTTTGCTGGCGCTGCTGAATGCTTTTGATCAGCCACGTTGCGGCGCGCACTTTCTCCTGCAAGTATTGGCGCGCCTGTTCCACGGCTTCGCCCTCTTGGCCCACCATGCGGCTGTATAATGAGCTGACGCGCAGCCGGGGAACACCGTCGTCGTTGAGATAGATGACGTAGTCGTTGCCGATTTTTTCAACAAACACGTCGGGCAGCACGGTGCGAATATCATCCTGCTCATAACCGCGCGACGGTTTGGGCTCCAACGACGTGATGAGATGCGATGCTTCGGCAATCTCATCGATGGAGACGTTCAGCTCGCGCGCCATTTTCTCGTAGCGGCGCGATTCAAGATGGCTCAGATAATCGGCGACAATGCGCGCCGCCAGGCTGTCGGCGAGGTTGAGGCTCTCAAGTTGCTTGAGTAAACACTCGCGCAGGTCGCGCGCCGCAACCCCGACGGGATCGAAAAACTGGATGCGCCTGAGCACGGCTTCGGCTTCCTCCGGCGTGCTTTCGGTCGCGTGACAGATATCTTCCAAGGTCAGTGCGAGCCAGCCATTTTCGTCGAGGTTGCCAATGATGTAAAAGCCGATCCCTTCCTCGCGCTTGGTCATCTTGGAGAGCCGCAGCTGCCAAATCAGATGGTCCTCAAGGGAGGTTTTTTTGGTGAGGCTGTTCTCCCAGGAGGGCGGGCCGTCGCCGTCGTCGGACATCGCTTCTGCCGTAAGCGAGCTATGCATCGAGTTGGTATGGGTGTTGAGATATTCCTGCCAATCTAAAGTGCCAATCTTGTCGACCGCCGATAGCTCGCGATTGATAACGGCTTCGATTTCCGGCTCGGCGCTGGCGGCTTGGGTTTCGACGCGCGGCTGCTCGGCCTCTTCGCTGACGCCTTCCTCCAGGGCCGGGTTCTCTTGCAGTTCGGTGGAAACCATCTCTTGCAGTTCCACCCGCGACAATTGCAGCAGCTTGATCGCCTGCTGCAGCTGCGGCGTCATCACCAGTGCCGTGGTTTGCCTGAGACTGAGTCCCTGTTTAAGCTCGTACGCCATGGTTAAAATCTAAAGCCTTCTCCCAGATAAAACTTTCTTGCCGCTGGGCTCGCCGCGATCTTTTCCGGCGTGCCCTCTTCGAGCACGCTGCCTTCATTGACTATGTAGGCGCGATCGCAGATGCCTAATGTCTCGCGCACGTTGTGGTCCGTGATCAAGATGCCAATGCCGCTGGTGATCAAGCGCCGGATGATCTTTTGAATTTCCGCCACCGCGATCGGGTCGACTCCCGTAAAGGGCTCGTCCAACAACACAAAAAACGGCGACAGCACCAAAGCCCGGGCAATCTCCAAACGCCGACGCTCACCTCCGGATAGAGTTAAAGCCTGGTGCGTCGCCAAGTGGGCGATGCCCAGCATTTTCATCAAGGCTTCACAGCGCTCGCGGCGCTCTTCTGTGCTGAGATCCAGCGTTTCCAAAATCGCGTAGAGGTTATCCGCAACACTCAGTCGGCGAAACACCGACGACTCCTGCGGCAGGTAGCTGATTCCGGACCTTGCTCTCTGATATATCGGCGCTCCCGTCAAATCCTCATCATTGAGCAGCACTTTGCCCTCGTCGGGCTGCACTAGACCGACGATCATGTGAAAAGTCGTGGTCTTTCCCGCCCCGTTGGGACCTAACAGACCGACGATTTCACCCCCTTTGACTTCTAAATTGACTCCATTCACAACTCGCCGGCCATTGTAGGCCTTGGCGACCGCCACCGCCTTGAGCTCGCTCATAGCCTACTTGCTCGCGGCGGAGTCGTCCTTCTTTTGCAGCTCGTCCGGAAAAATCGTTGCCTGCACCCGAACCTTGCCGTCGCTTTCGGTGACCGCACGGTCCTGTTCGATGAAGTACACGATTTTTGTGCCGCTTACTTGGCTGTTGCCCTGACGCATCATCGGGCTCCCCGTCAAAGTGACGGTTTTAGCCTTGTCGTCAAACACCGCTCGTTCGCCGGTGGCCACGCGGGTGCCTTGAGTGGCGTTGACTTTGCCCTCGGCCACAAGCTGCTGCATTTGTTTCATGCCCTCGTCGTAAAAAGCGGTCAGCGTCTCGCTGCGCAGCGTCATATCCGCCTGAATCGTGACGACGCGGCCTTTATAAGTGATGGTGTTTTTCTTTTGATCGACTTCAAGCCAGTCCGAGGTGATGTAGAGCGGGTCCTTCTTGTTGATCTCGAAGGCATTGCCTGACTTCTTCTTGGCCTCTTCCTTGGCTTGGCCTGCGGCGTTGGGCACCGACAACAACACCGGTGCTGCAAGGAATGCGCAAAAAAATATTCTAGCTACGACTAACACGCTGCCCATCTACCCCCCGCTGATTTGGCTGACTTTTGGCTGATTTTTTTTCTTAGAGAGCTTGCCCGGTTCAATCTTGGTCTTAACGTTGCCGAGCAAGCGGACCTTCTTGGTTTCGAGCTCCACTTCCATGCTGGAGCCTTCGGACTCTAGGCCGTCGGTGGCCACCGTGGTACGACGCGGCATAAAAATATGCTGCTTGTCCGGCGAATAGATCGCCTCTTCGGACTTTAGCAGGTAGCCCTTGTAGCTAACCTCGATGGCGCCCGTTAGCTCCATTTTTTGTAATTCTTTCTCATTGAAAAACAGTTTCGCGGTGTTGCCGACCACCTGAGCCGGCTCGCCCTTCTTGTCGTAGTAAGAGAACTTGGGCTTCTTAATCAGCGCCTCTTTCTGTTCCTTGAAGTACTTCGCTTCTTCACCGGAGATCTCCCAGACCTTGCGCCCATCCTCGATCTTGGCGCGGTGAAAGTCGCGCATCTGCAACGACGACTCGGGCAGCTGGTCCAAAATGGCGATGGGATTCTTCTTGATCTCCTGCTTTACGACCTGGACGTTATCATAGACTTTCCAACCAACCCCCCCAAGGGACAAAAAAATCACCACCGCCAGTATGAGCCTGCGGAATTTACGCATAGATTAAGTCGCGAATTGACTCGGAAATACCATTTCCCGATCGCTGTGTAAAGCAATAGGCATGGAATTTGCTAGAATTTGGCCAAGAGCTGCCAAAAACTATCTTAAACACTTCTTAATTGCCGTGTGCCAGAGGTTTTGTGTGTTCAAGAGAAGCTCGGCAATCTCCCTGACCGCGCCGTGTCCGCCGCCGGCCACAGTGACGTAATGAGCAACGTCACTCATCGGCGCACCGGCAACCGGCACGGTAATCGCCAGACCGGCGCACCTGAGAATCGGCACGTCGCCGAGGTCATCGCCGGCATAGGCGATGTGCTCGTCCTGCAAATGTCGCTTGCGCTTGATCTCCTGATAAACGGTAAGCTTGTCGCGGACCCCTTGATAGACCTGAGTCACACCGAGCTCGCGGGCGCGCTGGAGCACGATCTTCGACTTGCGCGCGGTAATAAATCCAACGTCGATGCCGCTGCTTATGAGCAGCGCGATTCCTTGGCCGTCACGCACGTCGAAGCGCTTGGTCTCAACGCCGCGGTCGTCGATGACAATGCCGCCGTCGGTCAAGACTCCATCGACGTCGAGCAACAATAGTCGAACTCGCTTGGCTTTGGCGCGCACCGCGGCGGTGGCGCGCTTCACGGCACGATTCCCGCTTTGATTAGATCGTGCAGATGGATAACCCCGATCGGTCGTTTCGAGCCGTTCTCCAGCACGAAAAGAGATGTGATCGAGTACTGCTCCATGACCGCCACCGCTTCGACCGCAAGTAAGGCAGCCTCCGTAGTCTTTGGACTGCGGGTCATGAGATCGATCGCTTTTAGGCGGAAGATGTCACCTTTGCTCTCAAGGCCACGGCGCAGGTCGCCGTCTGTGATGATGCCGGTTAGCTTGCCCGAGCCATCGACCACTCCGGTTACCCCGAGCCGCTTGGAGGTAATCTCGAACAGCGCCTCTTTGACCGGCGTAGTCTCGTCAACCAGTGGCAGCTCCGTGCCGCGATGCATCAGATCCTCAACGCGCAAGACGAGCTTGCGCCCGAGGATGCCGCCCGGATGACGGCTGGCGAAATCGTCGGCTTTGAAGTCCTTGCGTTCGAGCAGGACAATGGCAAGCGCATCGCCCATCGCCAGCGCGGCCGTCGTGCTCGCCGTCGGCGCCAACCCCAACGGACAGGCCTCCTCCGGCACGCCGACGTTCAAGATCACATCGGAGGCTTTCGCCAAGGTCGATTCAGGATTGCCGGTCATGGCAATGAGCTTCAGCCCGTGCAATTTGAAATGCGGCAGCAGTTTCAAAATCTCTTCGGTTTCGCCGCTGTTGCTGACCGCCAGGACGGCATCGCCTTTCATTACCATACCGAGGTCGCCATGAAGCGCGTCGCCGGCATGTAGAAAAAACGACGGCGTGCCGGTGCTTGCCAAAGTCGCGGCGATCTTATGGCAGATCACGCCCGACTTGCCCATGCCGGTCACGACGACTTTGCCGCGGCAATCAAACAGCAGATCCACCGCGCGGACAAAGCTATCGTCGAGACGCGAGATTAACGCCGCGATTCCTTTGGCCTCAATGTTGAGAACATCTTTGGCGCGCGCAAGTGCAACGGACTTATTCACCGACAGCTACCTTTTGGCGATTTGATCGATTTCTTTGATTAGGCGCAGCAGCGGCTCGAATTGTTCCAACGGCAAGGAGTTGGGGCCGTCGCTCAGCGCCGCGTCAGGGTTTTCATGCACTTCCATGAACAAGGCATCGATTCCTACGGCGATACCGGCACGGGCAAGCGGCGCGATGTAATTGCGATCGCCGCCCGAGGCTTTGCCAAGGCCGCCGGGGAGCTGCAAGCTATGGGTTGCGTCGAAAACCACCGGATAACCGGTCTCGCGCATGACCAAGAGTGAGCGCATGTCCGAGACCAAATTATTATAGCCGAATGAGACGCCGCGCTCGGTCAAGAGAATCTGCTGATTACCGGTGGAGACGATTTTCTCCACGACGTTTTTAATATCCCAGGGCGCGAGAAACTGGCCTTTCTTCACGTTGACCACGCGTCCGGAGCGCGCCACCGCAACGACAAAATCGGTTTGGCGGCAGAGAAACGCCGGAATTTGCAAAATATCGACGACTTCCTTGGCAGCATCGACTTGAGCGCTCTCGTGCACGTCGGTGAGCACCGGCACACCGACGGTTTTTTTAACTTCGGCGAGAATTTCCAATCCTTTGACCAAGCCGGGACCGCGAAACGAATCCACCGCCGAGCGGTTCGCCTTATCGTAGGAAGCCTTAAATATGTAAGGGACACCGACGCGATCCGCCGCCTGCTTCAACAGCGCTGCGTGACGCAGCGCCGAGTCGCGGCTTTCGATCACACAGGGCCCGGCAATCACCGCTGCGGGACCGCCTGCGCCGATGTCGACGTTGCCGACGGTAACTTTTCTCGTGGTCATTGACGGCGGGAATTATCGCATGCTTTCTACGTGCGCGCGACCTTGATGCGCGGCACCTCACGCAGAGTCTGATGATTCTGCATGGCCGCGCGGATGAAGCCTTTAAAAAGCGGGTGGCAATCCATCGGCCGCGACTTGAACTCGGGATGGAATTGGCAGCCCAAAAACCACGGATGGTCCTTCAGTTCCATGATTTCCACCAAGTCGCCGTCCGGCGACATGCCGCTTAGCAGCATGCCCTGCGCGGTAAATGCCTCTTTGTAGGCGTTGTTGAATTCGAAACGGTGGCGGTGGCGCTCGGAAATTCTTTTGCGCCCGTAGAGCCTGAGCGCCAGCGAATCGTCCTGCAGCACACAAGGATAAGTCCCTAGACGCATGGTGCCGCCTTTGGTGTCGACACTCTTCTGCGCTTCCATCAAGTGAATCACCAGATGGGGACTGTTGGGCTCGAATTCCTGCGAGTTGGCTCCGGTGAGTCCACAAACGTTTCTGGCGAATTCGACGGCCGCCATTTGCATGCCCAGACAAATGCCGAAAAACGGCACCTGACGCTCGCGCGCAAAGCGAATCGCCTCGATCTTGCCCTCGCTGCCGCGGTCGCCGAAACCGCCGGGAACCAAGATGCCGTCGGCCTGGCCGAGCAGCTCCTCGGCATCGAGCTCTTCGATTTTTTCCGCTTCGATACAGTCGATCTCGACGTTGATTTCGTTGGCGATGCCGCCGTGGGTGAGCGACTCGAACAGGCTCTTGTACGACTCCTTGAGGCTCATGTATTTGCCGACCACGGCGATTTTGACCGAAGACTTGGGATTGTTCAGGGTCTGAACGACCTTTTGCCATTTCTGCAGGTTGGGCGCGCCGGTCCACATGTGAAGCTTCTCGACAATCTGTGTGTCGAGCCCTTCTTCGTGAAACACCAGCGGCACTTCATAGATCCATTCGACGTCCTTAGCAGTGATCACCGACTCTTCCTTGACGTTACAGAAGCTGGCGATCTTCGATTTGATCTTGCGGTCGAGAAAACGGTCGGTGCGGCACAGCAAAATATCGGGCTGAATGCCCAGGCCCGTCAGCTCCTTGACGCTGTGCTGCGTCGGCTTGGTCTTCAACTCACCGCCGCCGGTGATGTAGGGCACCAAGGTCAGATGAACGTAGAGGACATTTTCCCGCCCCCAATCCCAAGCGAACTGTCGCACCGCTTCGAGAAACGGCAAGCCCTCGATATCGCCGACCGTGCCGCCAACCTCGCCGATGGCGATGTCGTAACCATCGGCAGCGGCGAGGTTGCGCCGTTTGATCTCATCGGTGATGTGCGGGATGACCTGCACGGTGCCGCCGAGATAGTCGCCGCGGCGCTCTTTGGCGATGACGGTTTCGTAGATCTGTCCAGTCGTGCAGTTGTTGATGCGCCCCATCGCAGTCGACACGTAGCGTTCGTAGTGGCCGAGATCCAGATCGGTCTCGGCGCCGTCGTCGGTGACGAAGACTTCGCCATGTTGGAAGGGGCTCATGGTGCCGGGGTCGACGTTGATATACGGGTCCATTTTCAAGATCGTCACCTTCAAGCCGCGCGCTTCGAGCAAGGCGCCGATGGAGGCCGAAGCGAGCCCCTTGCCGAGCGACGAGACCACGCCGCCGGTGACGAAGATGAATTTGGTTTTTACGTTTGCCATGGACTCCTCAGTGCGCGCGCGAGCGCAGATACTCCTCGGCGCGCTTTAGATCTTCGGCCGTATCGACTTCCACCGAACGCTCATCGACCTGGGCAACATGAATTCGATAGCCATGGGCCATCGCGCGCAGCTGCTCGAGGCTTTCGATCTGCTCGAGCGGCGTCGGTCGCAGCCGCGCAAACTTGAGCAAAAACTCGCGCCGGTAGACGTACAGGCCCAAATGGCGATAGCCCCACAGGCGCTCTTCCGAAAACTTGTCGCGGGCGCCCAACTCAACCTGCGCTTCGCGCACGTATGGCACCGGCGCGCGGGTAAAGTATAACGCGAATCCGGCGCGGTCGGTGAGCACCTTGACGATGTTCGGATTGCGCCATTCCTGTTCGTCATAAATCGGATTGCAGACCGTGCCCATCGCTATTTTTCGGTCGCGCCGCAGCGGCCGCACCGCGCGCGTGATTGTGTCTGCATGAATAAACGGCAAATCACCCTGAACGTTGACCAGCAACTCCGCTTTCAGTCTGCGCGCCACTTCCGCTAAGCGGTCCGTGCCGCTGGCAAGATGCTTCGACGTCATGACCGCTTCGCCGCCGAAACTTTTCACCGCCGCTAAAATGCGCTGGTCATCGGTGGCCACCAACACGCGGTCGACAATGCGCGCCTTCGACGCGCTCTCGTAAACATGCTGGATCATCGGCTTACCGCCGATCGCTGCCAACGGTTTCCCCGGTAAACGGGTCGAGCCATAGCGCGCCGGAATGATTGCCACAACCGCCATAGAAACAAAGCTTACGATGCCGAACAGGAATGGACTTGCCCCAGAAATAAAAAACCGTGATGCACCCTTGGGGGAAGCGCATCACGGAATTTGATATTACGCCGAGGGTGAAAGGGTGTCAACGAAGATGAGCCGCGGCGCGCAACTAAAATAAATCCGAAATTTCGCGGGCGGGGTATTAACCCCGCCCGCGACCAAAGGGGATGCTCGGCCCCCTTTGGAAACCCCATTTAGCTATGCCCGCCCTAAGCGGGGGGGGAATATTAGATTCGATTTTTCTAGCCAGCTTGACTTCTTTTCCTCGCTGCATGATAGGAATGGGCCTGAACGGAGACTACTTCATGGCGGATTTAATCAAGATCAACGCCGGTTTCGCCACCATCGGCCAAGGCGCCGGTCCGATGATGGTCACTTGGAAGGCGGGGCTATTTCAAAAACACGGGCTCGACGTCGACCGACCGCCGGTGATGGGCGGCGCCCGCGGTGTGGTGCGCGGTCTCATGTCCGGGGAAATCCAGTTTGGCAACCTGGCCGCGCCGGCGCCGCTGCGCGCCAATCTCAAGGGCGAAGCCGATGTGGTTTTCTTAACCGGCGGCATCAACCAGCAGTTCGTCGTCGCCCGCCCCGGCATCGGCGACCGCAAAGAGTTGGCCGGCAAAAAGATCGGCACCGTGGCCGACGGCGGCATTGGCGATGCGCTGGTGAAATTTATCGTCGATCAGCTCGACAAAACCGGTATCAAAGGACTTCGCGAAGAGCTGATCAAGCCCGGCGCCGAAGCCGAGTTGGAAGCGCTCATGAGCGGCAAAGTCGATTGCGTCGTCGGCACACCGCCGGAATGCATCGAAGCGATCCGCCACGGCTGCAAGTATCTGATCGATTTCGCCGAATACGGTTTCAACTATGCGCTGGGCGGTATCGCCGCGCGCCGCAACTACGTCGAAAAAAATCCTGAGATCACCCGCCAGTTTGTCAAAGCCTACGTCGAAGGCATGCACCGCTATCGCACCGACCGCGAGTTTACCGTCGATGTGCAGGCGGATTACAGCGGCATCAAAGACCGCACCATCGCGGAAGAAACCTACGATCTGACCGTTCCCGGCATGCCGCGGGCGCCCTATCCGGTGGTAAAGTCGCTGCAGGCTTTGCTCGATTTCATGGCCCGCGATCTCGCCGAAGCCCGCGGCGCCGACGCCGGCAAATTCGTCGACGCGCGCTTCATGGGTGAGCTCGAAGACAATGGCTTCATCGCGTCGTTGGGAAAGTAGCCGCATGCACATCATCGCACTGTTTTGCGCATTGATCGGCGCGACACGGGCCAACGCCGCCAGCAGCGACAATTACATTGACGCGGGCAAGCGCGAAGGCGAAGTGGTGTATTATGCGTCGATGAATTTGGCCGAAGCCAATGCGATCATCGCCGAGTTTGAAAAACGCTACCCACCGATCAAAGTAAGACTCAACCGCACCGGCAGTGAAAAGCTGCTAACCCGGGCGCTGACCGAACATCGCGCGAAAAAGACCTGCACCGATATCGTCCAAACCGTCGAGTTCAGCATGCATATTTTCCCGAGAGGCGGGGAATATTAGGATAGAAACGAGCTTGCACAGGCCGTGTGGCTGCAATAAAAATGGCAACAAATAATTCGCTCAAGGGGATGTGCCAATGATCATCGATGCTGACGGTCACTTTTTCGAGACCGAAGAGATGTTCGAAAAATATATGGAGCCGGGGCTGCGCAACTACCGGCCGCGGTTGTTGTCCGACGAAGCCGGCCACAATTTTTGGGTCGTCGACGGCCAGACTGCGTACAAGCGGCCGTCGATCAAAGGCGCCGGCGCGCCGGGAACGGCGGCCCCTCCGGGCAAAGCGCTGCAATCGGCGCGGCGCGCTTCACCGGGCAGTCAGACATTGACCAACACGAAGGAGCGGCTCGCAGACCTCGACCGCGAAGGGATCGACCTGCAATACATCTATCCGAGTTTCTTACTCCATGTGAACGCCTGGCCCGACGGCGTGCTGGCGATGGGCGTCTGCCGCGCCTACAACACCTGGCTCGTCGAAGCCTGCAACAAAGCGCCGGATCGTTTGCAAGCGGTCGGTGTGGTTTCATTGGCGGATGCCGACGGCGCGGCCAAAGAAGTCGAGCGGTTAAAAAACCTGGGCGTCAAAGCGGTGATGATCAACGGCACCACGGGCGCCAAGCGTTTGGACCATCCGGATCATGAACCATTTTTCGCGGCCGCCGATCGCATGAAAATGCCGGTGGCCGTGCATTTCAGCCTGCAGTTTCCGGTGGTCGATAAACTTTTCGAGCATCATTTTCCCAATCGTGTGTTGGCGGGCATTTTGCCGATCATGGCGGGGCTCACCAGCGTGCTTTGCTCGGGCATGCTCGACCGCTACAAAAATCTCAAGTTCGCCTTTCTCGAAGGCGGCATCAGTTGGGTGCCGGCCCATGTCGAGCGCATGGACGATCACTTCGAAAACCCGCGCTATGGCGCCAAGGATCTGATCAGCCAACCGCCGAGCGATTACCTGAAACAGGGTCGGATCTTTTTCGGCTGTGAGGGCAACGAGTCTTTTCTTGGCAAGATCGTCGAGGAGGTCGGCGAAGATCTTTTCTTGTATTCGTCCGACTACCCGCACGCCGATCGCACCGAAGGCACAGCCAAACAACTGCGCGACCGCAGCGACATGAGCGCGCCGACGCGCAAGAAGTTGCTTGAAGAAAACGCCAGGCGGTTCTACGGCTAGGCGCGAGTTTTTCAACACGGAATTCCGACAAAAGGCAGGCCATTGGTGCCTGCCTTCTTGTTTCCACAAGATAGCTTGATTTCCCCCTGCCCAGTCGACTACAATTTTCAGGTCAGGCGTCGGTTGAAGTTGTTTTACGACCGAAAAGGAGGAGTGGAGATGGACCTGCCGAAATGTCAGAAGTGCAATAACGGGGTGTTAATCCCCCTCTCGGATTACGGGCAGGATGGGGCGTCCGTGATGTTCAAAGCCTGGGCGTGCACCAATCCCGATTGTGGTTTTTCGCTGCGCATAGACAAAGGCGAAGTCACCTACGGGAAGAGAATCGAGCCAAAGCACTGAGAGCTTTTCACCGCGACTGAGAATTCGAAGCTACTTTAAGCAACTCGATAGACCTAAGTCGGCATGGCGCGATTGAAGCTCGCGATCGCGCGGCCAAAGAGCTCACAGCCCTTTTTCAAAGCCTCCAAACACTTCTCTTGCGTTGCTGCATCGGTCGCGTAGCGGCTGAGAATTTCCGGCGCGATCCACTCGTGGCCGGCTTCGTCCGCCAAAAGCGTATCGCGATAAATCGACGCGGTCAGCGGATCGATGGGTTCGACTCGCTCGATGAAAGACTTCGATGTGCGCGGAAAAAATTCCTCATGGCCGAACTGTACGCTGGCAATCAATTCACACAACGAACCCAGACCGGCGTGAAAGTCCCACAACTCTTTTAGCTCTGGCAGCGGATCGTTCCACAGCCCATCGGGGTCGCCGTGCAGATCGCTGATGCGTTTGCGCAAGATCGCGGTGTGCCTCAATTCGTTGACAACGTACTCGGACATGGGCTGCTGCAAATCCAAATCGGGAATCTTCCCTACCCACGGTGCCGTCACTTCGGCGGCTTTGCGCTCCATCACGACGCCAAACTGCAAGCGGCGTAGCACGATCGCCGGCGTCAGTGGCTTCTCAGCGCCGTAGCTTTTTCGTTCGGCATTCATTTTTTCCCAGAAAGATTCGCGAATTCCATCTAGCTTCTTGAGAAAATCCTGCGGCTTCAGCGCGTCCATTGTCACCCCTCCGTCGAGTGCGCTTGATTGACTTAAGAATTCATTTGCGTTTTAACAATACAGTATTTTCCTTTTTCAAAAAAGCTGTTTGCGCCAGGGGACAAACCGATGAACTCTGCCGAAGCCAAAGCTTACGTCGACCAGTTGTATTCCGACGTTCATGCACACTGGGGAAAAAAGATCGAGCGCGGCGCCTTTATGAGCCAGCTGCGCGCCGGCACTCTGCCGCTGCCGTGCCTGCGCCGCTTTTTCAAAGATTGGGGGTTGTTCTCCATCGAAGTGGTGGCGTTGAATGCGGTTTCCTATTACGTGCACCTGCCGTTCTTTGTCGACAACTACGATCTCCTCGGTCCGCTCTGCAACAAGGTCGCCGAAGAATTAATATCGCCGAAACCGCCGGGGCATATTTTGATTCTCCTTGAAACCGCCAAGGCATTAGGACTTTCCAAAGAAGAGCTGTTCGAGCAGCCGGCGTCAGCGCCGGGACGGGCGATCAGCGACTACTGCCGCCGGGTGTTTACCGACGGTTCGTTGATCGAGCTCTGGGGCGCGCATGTCTACGAAGAGACGCTTGGCCATTGGTCGAACCAGTGGGCGCAGGCTTTGTCGACACACTACGGGCTCAGCAAAAAGCAAACTGTCTATTTCACCGCCCACGCCGAAGCCGACTTAGTGCAACATGGCGACCATATGGGCCACGGGCCGCTCAATCGCATGATCCTGCAGCGCATACTTGAACAGGGTAAGACCTCGAAGAAATTGGGCTACGATCCCAAATATTGTGGCTACACGATGGTCGATCTCCAGTCGCTAATGGAAATGCATGCGTTGGAGAACCCTTATCCCGCCTGATCGATCCGTTAAAGTTGTGTTAGCGCGATTTCTCTTCTTGCTGATTCTTATTGGCGCGCCGGCGCCGGCGGCGGAAAAACTCGATCGCCGTTGGGAAAGCCGTGCGGCGATGCCCTCGGCACGTACGGAAGTCGCCGCCGCCGTGCTTGGCGGCAAAGTGTTCATCATCGGCGGCTACCAAAAACACGCCGGCGCCGTCGAAGAATACGACCCGGGAAAAAACAGTTGGCGCAAACGCGCGGCGCTGCCAAAAGCGTTGCACCACGTCGGCGCGGCGGTGGTCCATGGCAAGATTTATGTCATCGGTGGCTACGTCTCAGGCGTGGGGTCGCTCAACACAGTTTATGAATACGATAGCGTCGCCGACCGCTGGCAAGCAAAATCGCCTATGCCGACCGCACGCGGCGCGCTCGCCGTCGGCGTTATCGGCGAAAAAATCTACGCCGTCGGTGGTATCGGCAGCGACGGCAAAGGCAGCAACGCCAATGAAGTTTACGACCCGCAGACCGACCGCTGGATCAAAGCTGCAGCCATCCCGACGCCGCGCGATCATCACGCCATCGGCGTCGTCGCTGGCAAGCTCTACGTCATTGCCGGTCGCCTCAACGGCGACCATGATAAAAGCGTCGCCGTCAATGAAGAGTACGATCCCGCCACCGACCGCTGGCGCACCCGGGCCGCGATCCCGACCGTAAGAAGCGGCGTCGCCGCAGCAGTGTTCAACGATAAAGTGTTCGTGTTCGGCGGCGAATCCCACGGCAAAACCCATCGCGACGTCGAAGCCTACGACCCCAAAACCGATAGTTGGCAGCGCCACGCCCCTATGCCCACTGCCCGCCATGGGCTAGGCGCCGCTACTGTTGGCTCGGCAATCTACGTCGTCTCCGGCGGCCCGAAAGCGGGCACAAGTTTTTCGTCGGTGAACGAGGTTCTCACACCGCGGAGTGGAGGGTGACGAGTGGCTAACCCGCTGATCTCATTTTTCACCGGGCTCAACGCGCGCCGCGTCGTTGAAACGGTCAACCCGACGCGCACGTTGGCCGAAGTCGTACTGGCGCCGCAAACCCGCCGCACCGTCGAACAGGCGCTGGCCCAGGTGCGCAATCATAGTTTGATCTTTAATCGCTGGGGACTGGGCGAGCGTCACACATCGGGGCGCGGCCTCGCGTTTAACTTTGCCGGTATGCCGGGCACAGGCAAGACGATTTGCGCTGAAGCTATAGCCCACGAGCTCGGCATGAAACTACTTGTCGTCAACTACGCCGAAGCCGAGTCCATGTGGGTCGGCGAGACGTCGAAAAATATCGTCGCTACCTTCCGCACGGCAGCGGAGCAAAATGCCGTGCTCTTTTTCGATGAGGCGGACGCCATTGCCATGCGCCGCTCCTCCGGCATCGGCACGCCGTACGAGCGTGAGAGCAACTTGACCGTGAACGTGCTGCTGCGCGAATTGGAACAATTCAACGGCATCGTCATCTTCGCGACCAATCTAGCGGCCAACTTCGACCCGGCTTTCGAGCGGCGCATCCGCGCCCATGTATTGTTCGAAATGCCCGGCTTGGAAGAGCGGGCGCGCATCTGGCAGCTGCAGCTTCACCCGCGAAAAACCCCGCTGGCGGCGGACGTGAATTTTCAACTTCTCGCCGAACGCTACGCGGTCAGCGGCGGCGATATCAAGAACGCCGTCATCAAAGCAGCCGCTCTCGCCGCATCGGAGGAAGGTCCTGACGTCGGCAAACGCATAGGCCAGCACCATTTTGAGTCGGCTATGGAAGAGGTGCTCTCGGCAAAATCGGTGATGCAGCAGTCGCTCTTCACCGATCCTACGGTGGCAGTTTCGACTCCGGTAACCGTTCAGACGTTTGAACCCCAGTGGCAACCGGCAACGTTGATAGCACTCGCAATGGCAGGCGCGGCGCTGCTCGTGGCGCTGCTGTCATTTGCCCTGGTGCTGCTGCGCTAGTCTGAGGAGCGATGGCGCGCAAAACCAGCGCCGGACTGTTGCTTTACCGCCGCCGCAGCGAGCTGGAAGTCTTCCTAGTCCACCCCGGTGGCCCCTTCTGGGCAAAAAAAGATCTCGGCGCCTGGTCGATTCCGAAAGGCGAATTTGAAGAAGGCGAAGACCCACTCAAAGCCGCGGAGCGCGAGTTCACCGAAGAAACCGGTTTCACGGTCGAAGGCGAATCCCGCGCGCTGAATCCGGTAAAACAGTCGGGCGGAAAAATCGTCCACGCCTGGGCCGTCGAAGCCGACTGCGACGCCGACAAAATCAAAAGCAACACCTTCGAGCTACAATGGCCGCCCAAATCCGGCCGCATGCAAAGCTTCCCCGAAGTCGATCGCGCCGCGTGGTTTCCGATCGATCAAGCGCGCAAACATATGCTCTCAGGTCAGACAAATTTCTTGGACCAACTCCTGGCGCTAATCGATTCAGTATCTCGCTGAGAAATAATTGACGATCCGCCGCGGCAGCCAGTCCAGAGCACCCGGAAAAACTCCGCTGACAAACCCCACATGGCCGCCGGCGGCCGGAAAGTCGCAGGTCACGGCGTCCGATACTTCGTTTTTTTTCGGGAAGCACGCGGCGGGCAAAAACGGATCGTTTTGCGCGTTGATCAAAAGTGTCGGCACTTTAATGTTGCTTAGAAATGGCTTGCTGCTTGCCCGCATCCAGTAATCTTCGGCGTTTCTGAAGCCGTGAATCGGTGCGGTGTAAAGATCGTCGATCGCTCGAAACGTTTTGCACGCACGGACATCGGCCGGAACCGTTTTGAGATTGTGTAGTTCGATCTTCTGGATCACCTTGGCGGTGATCGACGCCAGAAAATGGCGCGTGTAGATCAATCGCTGGAAACCGCGATCCAACACGGCGGCAGCAGCATTCAGGTCCACAGGCGCCGAGATCGCCACCGCGGCAGCGACGATCGACATCGCCGCGGCGCCCTGCTCGCCGAGCCACTTAAGTAGCATGTTGCCGCCCAGCGACACGCCGGCGACGTAGATTTCACTATCGCGATTTTCCGCTTTGAGCCGGCGCAGTATCCAATCAATTTCCGCCGAATCGCCGGAGTGATAAGCTCGGGGTAGACGATTGATCTCGCCGCTGCAACCGCGAAAGTGCGGCACGACGCCGGCCCAACCGAGCTGTTGCGCCAAAGTCATCAGGCTCAGCGCATAATGACTGCGCGAGCAGCCTTCGAGGCCATGAAACAAGACGAACAGCTTGTTTGATTCGCTGGGCGACGGCGTCCAATCGAGATCGATGAAATCGCCGTCCGGCGTGTCCCAACGTTGGCGGTGGTAAGACTGAGCATAGTTCCGCGCCAGCATGCGCGCGTAGATGGTTTGCGCATTACCGCCCGGCAACCACGGGGGAGGCTTGTACGGTCTCGCGTTTAGGAGTCGTGATGATGGAGCCAATAACACTCAGAGTTTTCCTCACGAAGACGCGAAGAACACGAAGTTAGGATAGATATCAGTTTCAAACCCCTTCGTGCTCTTCGTGTCTTCGTGGTGAGTCATCCGCTCCCCAACTCTGCGCCCTCAGCGCCCCTGCGCGAGATATTCCGAATCATTTCCTAGTTTGCTCCGGCGGCATGAAGCCGTGCCGTAAGGTATTTTCCGAGATCGTCCTCGGCTCAAGAAACTGCAGCAGATAATCCGGCCCGCCGGCCTTCGAGCCGATGCCGGAAAGCTTCAAGCCGCCGAACGGTTGGCGTTCGACAACCGCGCCGGTAATCCCGCGGTTGATGTAGAGATTGCCGACGCGAAACTCTTTGCGCGCGAGCTCAATATGCGCCGGCGAGCGCGAAAAGATGCCACCGGTCAGCGCGAATTGCGAATCGTTGGCGAGCGCCAGCGCGTGTTCGAAGTCTTTCGCTTTGATCACTGACAGCACCGGACCGAAGATTTCTTCCTGAGCGATACGGCTGTGCGGATCGACGTCGCGAAAGATCGCCGGGCCGACGAAATATCCATCCTTCGGCGCGGCCATTTCGAGGACGCACTTGGCTTGCTTCTTACCGGTACGAATGTAATTTTCGATGCGCGCTTTTGCCTCGCCATCGATCACCGGGCCGATGGCGTTGCGCGGGTCTTCTGGCGGGCCGATTTTTAGACTTTGGGTCGCGTCCACCAGACGGCTGAAGAACCGATCGTGGATTTCGTTGAGCAATATAATGCGCGATGCCGCGGAACACTTCTGTCCTTGATAACCAAAGGCAGAGTCGATCACATGCACCACCGCTTCATCCAGATCGGCGTCACTGTCGACGATCAGCGCATTTTTGCCGCCCATCTCGCAGACCACGCGTTTCACGTGCGTCTGTCCCGATTTCGTCGTGTAGGCTTCGCGGAGAATCTCCAAGCCGACCTCGCGCGAGCCGGTAAAGGCGATCACATGAACCTGCGGCGAGCGCACCAACTGGGCGCCGATGTCACCGCCGCCTTGCAGGAGCTGCAAAGCGTCATCGGGCACGCCGGCCTTTTGGAGAATTTCGAATAGAGAAACTCCCATGAGCGGCGATTGCTCCGCCGGTTTCATCAGCACGCAATTGCCCGCCACCAGCGCCGCCGCGGTCATGCCGGTTAAGATCGCCAGCGGAAAATTCCACGGCGCGATCACTGCGGCTAAGCCGCGCGGCTCGTAAAAGTAAGTATTGGTCTCGCTCGCTAACTGCTGGGTCTCGCGCGGCTCGGCCAGGCGCAACATCTCGTGCGCATAGTAGTCGAGATAGTCGATGGCCTCGCAAACATCGGCGTCGGACTCGCGCCAGCCCTTGCCAACTTCGAAAAGTTCTTTGGCCGCCAACTGCCAGCGCTGCTCGCGCATGATCGCCGCGGCTTTGAAAAGCATCTCGGCGCGCTCGCGCGCTGGCGTGGCGCGCCACTCGGGGAAAAACTGCGTCGCTCTGGCAATCGCCTTTTCCGCTTCCGCGCCGCTTGTGGCGCGCACCTGACCGAGCTGCTCGCCCGGATTGGCCGGGTTCACCGAATCTATCCAACCTTCGCCACCGCGCCGTCGGCTGGACTTAAGTTCGCCGCGTACATCTGCCAGCGTCTCGGCAAAGTTCTCGCGATTTTTTGCCAGCGAAAAATCAATCGGCGCTTCATTGCGAAACTGCCGCGCCCCACTCGACTCACTGCGCCGCGGCGAAATCGGTTTGGCGTGCTCCGGCGCTTTAATCAAGCCGTCGATGTCTTTTTTGTCGGCGTAGGTCTGGCGCAGAAAGGAAGTGTTCGAGGTATTTTCCATCAACCGGCGAATCAAATAGGAGATCCCCGGCAAGAGCTCACCCACCGGTAAATAGACCCGCACCCGCTGGCCGTTTTCGATGATCGCCTGGCGCACCGGCTCGGCCATGCCGTAAAGCATCTGCATCTCGTAGCCGTTGGCGGGCACGCCGATCTGCTTTGCCGCGACAATCGCATGGGCGAGGCTGCGCAGGTTGTGACTGCCGAAGGCAGCGTCGATGACGTCATGAGATTCCAGCAAAAGACGCGTCACCTGCTCGTAGCTCGCATCGGTCTCGGCTTTGTCGAGGAAAACCGGAATGGGCCAGTTTTTCTGCTTCGCCCAAGCGACCTCGCTGTCCCAGTAGGCCCCTTTGACCAAACGCACGCCGATGCGCCGTTTGCGCCGGCGCGCCCACTTGATCAGCTCACTTGTGTTCTGCGCGGCGTCAGTCAAGTAGGCTTGCAGCGCAATCGCCGCATAAGGCTGGGCGCGAAATTCTTCCTGCTCCAGCACGGAACGAAAGATCTGCAGTGTTAGCTCGCGAAAAGCGTACTGCTCCATATCGACGGTCACCGCCGCTCCGAGCGCAGCCGCCTCGCGAAACAGTTGACGCAGCCGCTCACGCACGATCGCTTCGGTATTGGGATCGAGGGGATCGAAACGGGCGCACAGCGATGACAGTTTGACCGAAAGATTGACCCGGGGAATCTTGCCATTGGGCGCTTCGTCGATCCGCGCGATGTCGGGCCACTTGGCGCTGACCGCGGCCAGCCGGCGCATAAGTTGCAAATAGCGCTCCTGCATCGCCGTGGCTTCGCCGTCGCTCACCGTGGCTTCGCCGACGACGTCGATGGTGAATGCCGCCGGTTCTTTCCGCAGGCTGTTTAAAACCGTCGTGAGATGATTGCCGCTTTCCTCAGCGATAAAGCGGCGCGCGAGCTTGATAACGTTGCGCTTAACGATGGGCGCGACCAGCGTACCGGCGTGAACCGCCTGGGCGAGGATCGCCAGGCCGCTGAGCGCGTGATCGACGCGCGCGAAATACTCTTCAAGATGGCGGCCGATCTCGCTCGACGATTCCAGGCTCGGCAGCACATCGACAAAGCGAAACAGCGCCACGCGCAACGACTCGTCGTCGAGCGACCAGTCGATCATGCGTCCGAGCAAGTCTTGGGCTTCAAAGAGAGAGGGTTTGTGCTGCGCCGCTTTGCGGTAGAGCGAGCGGGCGAGCTGTTGGACGTCGCGGTCTAGGGCAGTCGTGTCAGTGGTGCTGGCCATCGCAGATCTGTCGGATCCGACCGATCAGTCCGATCCGTCGGATCAATTACTCACCGAAACAGCACGGCTGCCAGCTCGGAGCGAAACCGGTCGGTCAGCGGATCTTCCCCGCCCAGCACCTCGAAGATTTGCACCATCGCTTTACGCGCGCCGTCGTCTTGAAACTTGCGGTCGGTTTTCACGATGGTCAGAAACTGCGCTAGCGCGTCGCCGTATTTTTCCATGCTGGCGAGGCTCTGCGCGAGGTCGAAGCGCAGTTGCAGGTTGTTCGGCTCAGCCTCGACTTTAGCGCGCAGCGCCGCTTCGTCTTGCGCGCCACTGCTTTGCAGTTTCAACCGCGCGATCAGCCGGTCGGCCTCTTTGCGCTCGCCGGCCACCATCGAGATCCGCTCCAGATACTCCAGCGCGCTCGCTGTGTCGCCGGCGTCCATGGCCAACTGCCCCAAACCCAACAGAGCGCGGCCGTGGTTGGGATCGCTGTTGAGCACCGCTTCGTACAGTGCTTTCGCTTCAGCGGCTTTGCCATCCTCGGCCAACTCAGCGGCCTGCTCGGCGCGTTTGTCTTTTTCGTTGGGCAGAAATTGACCAAGAAACTGTCGCACGGCCGCCTCCGGTAGCGCGCCGGTGAACTCCGAAGCGAGATCGCCATCGCGAAAAAGCTTCACTGCCGGAATGCCCTGGATGCCGAAGGCCGCGGCGATGCCTTGGTTCTCGTCGACATTGACCTTGGCAAGAACAAATTCGCCCTCGTATTCGTCGGCCAGTTTTTCCAATACCGGTCCAAGCACTTTGCACGGCCCGCACCATGGCGCCCAGAAATCGACCAACACCGGCACTTGCTGCGATTGATCGAGAACCGCGGTCTCAAAGTTTTCTTCGTTAACTTCGATGGCCCACTGACTCATCTGCATTCACTCGTTTCTTGGTTATTTTGCAATTGCATTCTTGCCGAGATCGCGCACCTTGGCGGCCGCGGGACGCATGGCATAGACCAGCGCCTCGGTGATCTCGTCTTCATTGGCGCCGGCTTTGCGTGCCTGCTCGAGGTGGCGCTTAGCGCCGCCTTCGTGGCCAATGGCAACACAGACCGCAAAGAAAACCAGTTGCGCGGTCTTCGCATCCATCGAGCCTTCTTTGTACTTCACGTTGAAAAATTCTTTGTCCTGCGCCACGGCGTTTCTCCTTATGATCTGATGACTAACTATATTCAAAATCAATCCTGCTTGCCAATGTCATTTTCCGGCGGTGGGGTTTTCGCACCGGCGTATTCTTGAAGATAGAGATCGAGCAAGGCGCGCAAAAGCGCAAACAACGCCGGCCCGAGGATAATTCCCAAGGTACCAAAGAGCGCCACACCGCCGAGAATGCCAAAGAACAGAAACAGCACCGGCAGTCCGAGCCGGTTGCCGATCAACATCGGCTTAAGGAAATTATCGACGGAACCGACAAAGCCAAGACACCAAACCAGCAAAATCACCGCGCGGACACTTTCACCCTGCAGAAAAAGATAGATGGCAGCCGGCACCGACACGAGCGCCGAGCCGCCCACCGGCAGCAGCGCCATGAACGCGGTCACCACGCCCCACAAAACTGAAAAGGGCACGCCGACCGCCCAGTAGGCGGCGCCTGCGAGCAAGCCTTGCACCATCGCCACCACCAGCGACCCATGCACGACAGCAGTGACGGCGTCGACGATATTCTTGAACAAACGCTCCTGGTGCTCGCGATCCATGGGCAGCAAATGCTGAATATGGCGAACGATGCTGGCGCCGTCGCGCAAAAAGAAAAACAACGTGAACAACGTTACGATAAAGTTGACGCTGAAAAGCAAGACGTTCTGCGCGACGCCGGCGACCTGTGAAACCAAGAAAGACGAGGTCGCCTGCGTGCCTTGCATCAGAAGCTCTTTCCAATCGATCTTGAGGTCGCCGAGCCGCAGCGCCAGCATGTCCCACCAGCCGAGCAATTGGCGCGCCCAGGCGCGCTGCGACCAGTGGCCGATTTCGTCTTGTTTAAACAGCGACCGCACCGTCTTCACGAGCGCAACCGCATCGTCGGAAAGAAACCAGGCGATCTCCAGTCCGGGTGCGATGACCAACAACGTTAGTGCGGCGATGATGAGAAATGCCGCCAGCGTCGAGCGGCCGCGCAACTTACGTTCGAGCCAACTATAAATGGGATAGGTCAGCAGCGCTAAAATCAGCGCCCAGGTGATCGGTACGAGAAACGGACTGAGAACCAGAAAGCCGACGTAAAGCAGGAGCAACAGTAATGCAAAGAAAAACGCGGTTACCAACCATGTTTGGGTCAATAGTCACCTCCCTGTTCTGGCGCTCAAATCTACGCACAAGGGTGCGCGGCTGCAAGCCTCGCGCAGTAGCGAGGTGCACTGCTGTTGCAATTCGCGCCGGTGCTCATTACAACCGGCTGATCGCTGGCCGACTCGATCACGCGATGCGAAGGAGACCCCATGAAGACTATATTAGCCGCGTTTTTGCTTGTGCTCTTCGGCGCCGTTGCGGCGGCCCAAGCGCAGCAACCTGCCAAGGTTTGGAAAATCGGCGTGCTGGTTTCCGGCTCGCAGGCGCAAAACGCCGCTCGCGACGACGCGCTGCGTCAGGGTCTTAAAGAGCTGGGTTACGAAGATGGCAAGAACACCGCTCTAGACTTTCGCTACGCCGAAGGCAAGCTCGAACGGTTGCCGCAAATGGCGCGCGATCTCGTCGACCAAAAAATCGATTTGATCGTCGTTGGTGGCACCACTGTGGCGGTGGCTGCGAAGAACGCCACGAGCACTATCCCCATCGTTGTCGCCGGTGCGGGCGATCTGGTCGAGGCGGGCTTGATCAAGAGTTTCATGTTTCCCGGCGGCAACGTCACCGGCGTGGCGCGCATGTCGGCGGATTTTTTCGGCGCGCGCTTGAAGCTAATCAAAGAAACGTTGCCCAAGGCGAGGGGGGTCGCGGCGCTGACCAATCCGAAAAATCCTGGCCACGAGCGCAGCCGCAAAGATGCTGAGCTTGGCGCTCAATCGCTGGGCATGAGCTTTCAGACCCATGCGGCGCGTAGCGCCGGCGAAATCGACGGCGCAGTGGCCGGAGCGGCCAGAAGCGGCGCTCAGGCGCTGTTCATCGTTACCGACGCCACCTACAACAGCCACATGGCGCAAATCGCCCAAGCCGCGATCAAGCATCGCTTGCCGGCGTTTTACGATCGCAGCGAATTTATCGATGCCGGCGGCCTTGCGAGCTACGGTGTTAACCTGCCGGACCTCTCGCGCCGCGCCGCCGATTACATTGACAAGATTTTCAAAGGCGCCAAGCCCGGCGACTTGACGCTGGTGCAACCGATGAAATTCGATCTTGCGTCGAACCTAAAAACCGCCAGTCAGATCGGCGTGACCATTCCCAACGAAGTCGTGCAGCGCGCGGTGAAAGTTGTAAAGTAAGCGCCTACCCGCGTTTCCCATCCATTAAATTCACCGCGCTATTCACTCGCGCCAATCGGTATTCGGCCGCGGTTCAGGAGCGGTTCTGGGCTCTTCTCTGCGCTCACGAGTGGGATAGCGACGGCAGCTGGCAGCAAAAGCCACGCCGAGATTCTTGAAATAAGCCAGCTTTCCTCCAATAAAACAGCCGAAGAAACTTCAGAGCCACCTAACTTCGCCGATGAACTTGAAAAGGCAGGATAATTTGATTGCCGTTTAAGAAAAAAATTTTCAAAAAAAAAATTCTAAAATGCTATTTTTTTCTTGACATACAATTAATTGTGTCATTATAATCGCGTCACCTACAAAATATGGGAGGGTTGCAGAGAGCAAAAATCTCTTCGCCTGAGTCGAAGGTCTGATCCTCTTCAAGAAGTTGCCCACCCATTCGGAATTTTAAAAGGAGGTACTTATGGCTGCAAAGAAAAAAGCCAAGAAGAAAGCCAAAAAGAAAAAGTAAGCTTTGAGATGTGAGGTGGTGGTGGTGGTATAACCCTCCTTAATCTCAGGCGACAAGATAGCCGTTCTGGCTATCTGATAAACAAAGCCCTCCGAAATGCGTCGGGGGGCTCTGTTTTTTTGGCTCGTAAAATAGCAACCTAACAGTTCCAGTTCTCGTCTCATTGCTTTAGTCCGCAGAAGAAGATGGGCTGCACTCTATCAGCAGGAGCCCGATCGCGAGCTCTTGCGTGCCTTTGGGCAGTTGGTTAGATTTCTACCACCCTATGGCCAGGCGTTACTCTAAAGCGATTTTGTTGAGCTGCTGTTTGGTTTTTCTTGCCGCGTCGGCATTGGCCCAAACCGGTGTCAACTACAAAGTCATACCCAATCTGGAGCCGATGAAAGACAAATCACCGACGCCGGATTTCACCGTGGTAGCTCCCGACGGTAAAAAGCTCTCCCTCAAAGACTTCCGCGGTAAAATCGTTTTCTTGAACTTTTGGGCGAGCTGGTGTGTGCCCTGCCGCGAAGAGATGCCGGCGATGGAGAAACTCTATCAAGAGTTCAAGGACCAAAATTTCGTGGTGTTGGCCATCGCGGTTAAAGACCGCCGGCAGGACGCCATCGATTTCGTCAAAGAGTTGAAGCTCACCTATCCGATCGGTCTCGATCCCGATGGCGCGGCTGGCGTGCTCTACGGCGCTTGGGGACTGCCGACAACCTATCTCATTGGCCCCAAGGGCGAGGGGTTGGCGCGCGCCTGGGGGCCGGCCGACTGGCATGGCGCCAGCGCGCGCAAGCTGATTCAAGAACTCGTTGACGGCAAACGATGAGCGACGTCAACGTTTTTGTCGCCTTTGCCGCCGGCATTCTGTCTTTCTTGTCCCCCTGTGTTCTGCCGCTGATCCCGTCTTATCTATCCTTTATCTCGGGAGTTTCGCTGGAAGAAATTCGCGGTGCCCAAGCGCCGGCCAGCGTGCGCCGCCGCGTCGTGCTCAATGCCCTCGCTTTTGTTTTCGGTTTTTCTCTGGTTTTCGTCTCGTTTGGTGCGTCGGCGAGCTATCTCGGCAGCTTGTTTTTCGGTTATCGCAACGCCATTCGCATCGGCGGCGGCGTTTTCATCCTGTTGGTGGGAATTTATCTGACCGGTTTAATCAAAATACCGGCGCTCGATCGCTATCTACAGTTCAATCTAAAGGACAAGCCGGCCGGATACCTGGGCTCGGTATTGGTCGGCATCACGTTTGCGGTGGCCTGGACGCCTTGCGTCGGCCCGATCCTGGGAGCAATTTTGGCGATCGCCGGCACGGCAGCGGACGTCAGCCGTGGCATCTTGCTCTTGGCCACCTATGCCGCCGGACTAGCGCTGCCGTTTTTTCTAAGCGCAGTTGCCATTAATTCGTTTTTTCAGTTCTCGCAAGCGTTTCGCCGCTACATCGAGGCTTTTCATGTCGCCGGTGGCGTGCTGCTGATTCTCGTCGGTGTGTTGCTCATCACCGACTACATGACTTACCTGAACGTCTACGTGCTACGTTTCACTCCCGATTGGCTGCTCAAGTTGTTGTAACCGAGCGCGTCCGCAAGTTTGACCGCCAAGGACCTTAATGTTAGCTATCTAAATTCGATGGCCTGGACGATCGTCCAAACGAGCAATCAAGAAATCCCGTCGGTTTTGGAGTAATGATGGAAGACTATGTCCGCGCAATAATCAAAGACCTCGGTGAAGATCCGGACCGCGAAGGCTTGCTAAAGACACCCCACCGCGTCGCCCAGGCGCTGAAGTTTCTGACCCGTGGCTACGAAATGGACCCAGTCAAAGTCATCAACGACGCGCTTTTCACCGAAGATCATGAAGAGATGATCGTGCAAAAGGACATCGACTTTTACTCTTTGTGCGAGCATCACATGCTGCCGTTTTTCGGCAAAGCCCACGTCGCCTACATTCCGCACCACAAGATCGTTGGCATCTCAAAACTGGCACGCTTGGTGGATATCTACGCGCGCCGCCTGCAGGTGCAAGAACGAATGACCAACCAGATCGCTTCGATCATGATGGACAAACTCGACGCGCTCGGCGTCGCCGTTGTGATCGAGGCCGAGCATCTGTGCATGCGCATGCGCGGCGTCGAGAAGCAAAACTCCTACGTCATCACCAGCGCCCTCCTAGGCGCTTTTCGCACGCGCCAGGAAACCCGCAGCGAGTTCATGAACCTGATCCGCAGAAAGGACTGAGCGCGGACGCCATGGAAGTCAAATTTCGCGACGTCGGGCCGGAGAAAATCGCTACCGAGCTGCTGGTTTTGCCGGTGCAGGGAAAAAAACTGGACGCAGCGCCGCTGCGCGCCCTCGACCGCAGTCTGCGCGGCAAGCTGCGCGAGCGCATCGAGAAAAGCAAATTTACCGGCGCCGAGGGAAGCAGCCTGCTCTTTCCAACGGTGGGTTTGCTACCGGCAACTCAGCTGTTGCTGATCGGCATGGGCAAAGACTTGGACACCGAGAGTTGGCGCCGGGCCGGCGCGCGGGCGCGCAAGGAAGCCGGCAGCCTCGCGGCGACTGCGATCGCTTGGTTTTTTACCGAAGTCGATGACGCCGAGCTGGCCGGCGCGTCGATCGTCGAAGGCATGTTGTTGGCGAGTTATCAGTTCAACAAATACCGCTCCAACGGCAAGGCGCCTGAAGAGCTCAAGTCGCTGACGCTTTTCCGTCCCGGCATCAATCGCAGCAAGGGATTGACCAACGCTATTGAGGCGGCGCAAAAAGCGACCGCCGGCGTTTCCCTGGCACGCGACCTCGTCAACGAACCGCCGTCAGTGACCACCGCGCGCTTTCTGGGGGCGCAGGCGCAGCGCCATTGCACCGGGCGCGGTTTGTCGGTGGAAGTCTGGAACAAAAGCAAGATCTCGGCGCTCAAGCTCAACGGCCTGTTGGCGGTCAACCGTGGTAGTCAGGAAGAGCCGCGCTTCATCAAGATACATTACAAACCGGCCGGTAAAGCGCGCAAGAAAGTCGCGCTCATCGGCAAAGGCATCACCTTTGATTCGGGCGGTTTGTCGCTCAAGCCGTCAAAGTCGATGGAAACCATGAAGCTCGACATGGCCGGCGGCGCCGCCGTCATCGCGACCATGAGCCGCTTGCCCCATTTAGGATTCGATATCGAAGTGACCGGCTACGTGCCGACTACCGACAATCTTCCCGGTCCCAACGCGCAAAAGCCTGGCGACATCATCCGCTACCTAAACGGCAAGACAATCGAAGTGCTCAATACCGACGCGGAAGGCAGATTGATTCTTGCCGATGCGCTCTGTCTCGCCGCCAAAGAAAAACCCGATTACATGATTAACCTGGCGACGCTCACCGGCGCCTGCGTGACGGCGTTGGGTAATCAGGTCGCCGGGCTTTTCAGCAACAACCAAGCGCTCGCCGACAATCTTTTGCGCAGCTCGCGCGACGCCGGCGAAAAACTTTGGCAGCTGCCGTTGGTGAAAGAATACAAAGAGATGATCAAAAGCAGCGTCGCCGACATGAAAAACATCGGCGGCGCTTCAGGCGGCGCGATCACCGCCGCGTTGATTCTGCAAGAATTTGTCGGCGACGTGCCCTGGGCCCATCTTGATATCGCCGGCCCGGCGTTCTCCGAAAGCAACACGCCGCTCTGTCCCAAAGGCGGCACTGGATTCGGTGTGCGCACGCTGTTAAAGTTTTTGAGTAACCTCTAACCAAGGAGAACCGTGAACATGGCCAACATTGCTGAAGTGGGCGATAACAATTTCGAGAGCGAAGTCATCAAATCCAACGTGCCCGTGCTGGTCGATTTCTGGGCGCCGTGGTGCGGACCGTGCAAAGCGATCGCACCGGTGGTCGAAGAAATCGCCGGCGAATACGCCGGCAAGCTCAAAGTCGCCAAGCTCAACGTCGACGACCATCCGGCCACGGCGTCGCGCTTCGGCATCCGCGGCATCCCAAATTTATTGATTATCAAGGGCGGCGCCGTCGCCGAACAAATCGTCGGCGCCGTGCCCAAAGCGAAGCTCGTCGCGGCAATCAACAAAGCACTGCAATAGCGGACAACGCCCCCAGCGCGGCGCAGGCAAAGATTGGCCGCAAAAAACCCAAAGAACGCAAAAAGTCGGAGAGGGGATATTCACCACGGAGGACACGCAGCACACGAAGGTAAGAGAAGAAAATCAAAAAGTTTTCTCCGAACTTCGTGTCCTGCGTGTGCTTCGTGGTGAGATTTCATGGCGCGCCCGCTCGCGGCATCGCCCCATTCCTCAAAACACATAACGCCGCATGCTGACGTTCATGATGATGCCGATGGCAAACATCATGGACGCCAGCGCGGAACCGCCGTAACTCACCATCGGCAACGGCACGCCGACCACCGGTAGCACGCCGCAGACCATCGCAATGTTGATGACGACATGCCAGAAAATGATGGCGGTCATGCCAAAGACCAACAGCGCGCCAAAACGATCTTTGGCGCGTTGCACGATGCGCAAGCAGTAGGCGATGAACGCGAAGTAGAGCAGCAGCAGGGCGACGCAGCCGAGAAAACCCCATTCCTCGGAGAACACAGCGAAAATAAAATCCGTATGTTGGGCCGGCAGAAAATCGAGGCGGTTTTGCGTGCCGTGTAAGAAACCCTTGCCGAAAATTTGCCCGGATCCTATGGCGATCTTCGATTGGATGACGTGATAACCCGCACCGAGCGGATCGCGGTCGGGGTCGAGAAAGGTCAGCACGCGATTCTGTTGATAGGGCCGTAGAAACCGCCAACCGAGTGGCAACACCGCGAGGCCGGCGAGCACTAGATAGGAAAACGAGCGCAGCCGCAATCCGCCCATCAACACCATGCTGACGAAGACGATGCCGAGAATGATCGCGGTGCCCAAGTCGGGCTGAATCAGGGTAAGAAAGACCAGCGGCCCCACCAGCAGCGCCGGTATCCACAAATCGCGCAGATAATATCCCTTGGGCGGCTCATCTTGCTGAAAGTATTTCGCCATCACAAACACAATGGCGATCTTTGCCGGCTCCGACGGCTGCAGCCGGAAAAAACCCAAGTTGATCCAGCGCTGTGAGCCGCCGCCCGAATGGCCGACCAGATCGACAATGATCAAGAGCACGAGCATGATGCCGAAGAAAGGAAAGGCGATGCGATCGATGTAATGATAGTCGAACGAGATCGCCGCCATCATGGCGATAAAACCGAGCCCCAACCACATCGTCTGTCGCACCGGCAAGATGCCGGCATGACCGGTGACAACGTTGTAGTTGGCGCTGTAGATCGTCATGACGCCAACCCCCGCGAGGGCTAGCGAGAAGAGCAGCAGCACCCAATCGAAGTGCGAAACCAGGCGTCGATCAATTTGCACGCTGGGTTCCCGCGCCGGCAACTTGGCGCCGGTCTTGTGGCTGCTTTTGCAGCTCGGCGAATTTCTCGAAGACTTTTTTGGCTAACGGTGCTGCAGCTTCGCCGCCATGGCCGCCGTGTTCGACCAGGACCGTGACGGCGATTTGCGGATTTTGCACCGGTCCGTAGGAGACGAACCAGGCGTGGTCGCGGCTGAAGTAGGAGAGCTGTTCGCTCTTGAGGTAAGCGCCTTTCATTTCGATCACCTGGGCCGTACCGGTCTTGCCGGCAACCTGGATCAACGGCGAGCGGGCTGCGCCGCCGGTGCCGCGCGCGTTGGTCACTACGTCCGCCAGGGCGTTTTGCACGCGCCGGAGGGTTTCCGGCTTGATCTCGATGGTGCGGATTTTTTCCGGCGGATATTCCTGCACTTTGGTGCCGTCGACGGATGAAACTTTGCTGACGATGCGCGGCCGATAGAGCGTGCCGCCGTTGGCCACCGCCGCCATCATGTTAGCCAACTGCAACGGCGTTGCCGTGACGTAGCCTTGGCCGATGGCAACCGACAAGGTTTCGCCGGGCAGCCAGGGTTGCTTGTAGCGCTTGCGTTTCCACTCGGTGTCGGGAATCAGGCCGCCTTTTTCGTCGTCGAGCGCGGCGCCGGATTTTTCGCCAAGGCCGAAGGCGCGCGACCATTTGGCGATCTTATCGACGCCGAGGCGCTGGCCAGCTTGATAAAAGTAGGTGTCGCAAGACTCGACCACCGCGCGGTGCAGGTTGACCGCGCCGTGGCCGCCTTTCAGCCAATCACGAAATTGCCGGTTGCCGAAAAAATAATAACCGGGGTCGTGGATATAGGCCTCGGGGTGCATGGCACCTTCCTCTAAGGTGGCGATCGCCATGATGACTTTGAACGTCGAACCGGGCGGGTACTGGCCCTGAATCGCGCGATTGGCGAGTGGCCGCAAACGATCGGTAATCAACGCCTTCCACTCGTCGTTCTTGATGCCGCGAGCGAACACGTTGGGATCGAAGGTGGGCGCACTCGCCATGGCCAGGATCGCGCCGTTATTGACGTCGATGGCGACGATGGTGCCATGTTTACCCTTTAGCGCTTCATAGGCAGCTTCTTGCAGATCGCGGTCGATGGTCAGGTGCACAGTTTGGCCTGGGACGTCCGGAACTTCCGACAAGACGCGCACGCGCCGGCCCAGGGCGTCGACTTCGAATTGCTGGCCGCCGGATTGGCCGCGTAAAACCGCCTCCCAACGCCGCTCTAGACCGAACTGGCCAATCTCATCGCCGACGCTGTAGCCGTCGTCTTTCATGACCTTCAACTGTCTTTGATTGACCTCGCCCATGTAGCCCAACAGATGTGCCGCGGTGGGGCCGGTCTCGTAGTTGCGCCGCGGCCGCACTCGCACGGTGACCCCCGGCAGATCGAGTTGATGGGCCTCGACGGCGACGACCGTGTTCCAATCGACGTCGCGCCCGAGCACGATCTCATCGAAGGCCTGGCGCTTTTTGTTTTCTTCGAATATGTCGAGCAGCTCTTTCTCGTCGCGTTCCAAATAGCGCGCCAACGAGCGCAGGGTATTTTCCGGCTCGTCGCTGTCCTCGGGAACGAACAGGAGCTCGAACGAAGGGCGGCTGTCGACCAAAAGATGGCCGCCCCTGTCGTAGATCATGCCGCGGGTGCCGGGCATGCGTTTGATGCGCACGCGGTTGTGCTCGGAGAGAAAGCCGTAACGCTCGCCTTCGACGACCTGGAGCAGCACCAGCCGGGCGACCAACACGGTGATGGCGAGCGCGAGAATAACGTAGAGCCAGCGCGCTCGGGCACGCAATTCCGGCGCGCCGTCTTGGCGATTGATTTCGGTGAGGCTGTCCATGCTTCTTAATCGGCGCCGCTATTCGTGCGCGTTGCTCAATTGTTGCACCAAATTTCGGCTGCGCTGCAGCAGCATGAACACTATCGGCGCCAAGGCGGCCGCTAGCAACGCTTCGAGCAGCACATACTTAATGGCAGTTTCCCAAACTCCGTCCATGCTGACAAACAGCGCCGAGATCAGCACCAGAGCCGCGCTCTTTACCAGCGAGGCCGCCAGGACGATAACGACGCTGACCAGGGGGCTGTGCACCCAGATCGAGCGCGCACTCAAATAGACCGCAAGGAACACCAGCGACATGGCAAAGGCGTTGATGCCGAGCAGCGGACTGGAGACCACGTCGATCGAATAACCAAGAACAAAGGAACCCAGCGCCGCGCCAACGCTCGGATGGTGCAGACCGAGATAGACGCATAGGACGAGAATCAAGTCGGGCACCACCGGGCCAAGCGGCAACAGATGCAGCAAGCTCATCTGCAGGACGATGGAGATGATGCCAATGGCGCTAAAGAGCAGAGTGAGTTTCATCGGCGTGTCGATTGCGGCGTGATTCGCTCCTGCGGCTAACCTTTCGCGGCCGGCGCCGGCGCATCGCCACCGACGATGAGCACCTCTTCGAGTTGACCGGCGTGCACCGCCGGCACAACTTCGATCGACTGAAACAGGCCGGCCTGTTGCCGGCGCACTTTGCCGATGGTGCCAACCAAGAGGCCTTTGGGGAAAACCCCGTCGAGGCCCGAAGTGATCAGGCGGTCGCCCTCCTGGAGCTCGTCGGAGCGTTTGACGTATTTCATCACCACGGTGCCATCGAGAGCGCCTGAAACAATGCCGCGGCTGCGCGTGCGCTGCACGAGCACGTCGACGCCGCTGTTGGCGTCGGTAATCAACAGAACTTTCGCGCTCTGCGGCGTCACCGACACCACTTGGCCGACAATTCCCTGCGGCGAAACCACGGCCATGCCTTTGCGCACATTGTCGGCACTGCCCTTGTTCAACAAACAGCTTTGAAACCAAGTGCTGGCCGTGTTGGCGATGATGGCGGCGGTGACGCTGCCGCTCGGCACTTGACTACGAAAATCGAGCAGCTCTTGCAGCCGCTTATTAGCGGCCTCGCCTTCCAACAGCCGGTTGCGCTCGGCTTCGAGATGCAGCATCTGTTTGCGCAGTTTGTCGTTTTCGCTGCGCAGGTTGGCCAACGTGACCGGGCTTTGGCTCATTTCTTTGATCCAGTTGCTGACCGCCTGAGCGCCGCTCTGCAACGGACGCACCAGCCAGAGCACGGCCGAGCCGACCGGATCGTACTTGAGTTGACCGCGCGCGCTGGCGGCGAGCAGATACAAAGACAAGATAAGGCAGAAACAGGAGCTAAGGAGAATTTGATTGCGGCGTAGAAAAGCGAGCATGGAAGGCTCAGATGCCTCCAACCGGGTGGGTAAACCGTTAATTTTAGTGAACTGCGACCTCCCGCAGTAGCGTGATCTCATCGAGCGCTTTGCCGGCACCCATCACGACCGCGGTCAACGGATCGTCGGCCATCATCACCGGCAAGCCGGTCTCTTCGCGCAACAAGACATCGAGATTGCGCAGCAGCGCGCCGCCGCCCGCAAGCACGATACCGCGATCGACAATATCCGACGCCAGTTCCGGCGGCGTCCGTTCGAGCGACAAGCGCACGGCTTCGACGATCTGATTGATCGGTTCCAGCAACGAGTCGCGAATCTCTTCATCGGTGATGACCACCGTTTTGGGCACGCCGGCCACCAGATCCCGTCCTTTGATCTGCATGGTCTGCACTTCATCGCCAGGGTAGGCCGAGCCGATGGTGATTTTGATGACCTCGGCGGTGCGCTCACCGACCAGTAAATTGTATTTGCGTTTGATGAATTGGGCGATCGCCTCGTCCATTTTGTCGCCGCCGACGCGGACCGAGCGCGAGAAAACGATGCCGGAAAGTGAGATGACGGCCACCTCCGTGGTGCCGCCGCCGATGTCGACGATCATGTTGCCGGTGGGCTCGGTAATCGGCAGGCCGGCGCCGATGGCCGCGGCCATCGGCTCTTCGATGAGGTAAACTTCACGGGCGCCGGCCGACTCGGCGGATTCTTTGACCGCGCGCTTCTCTACCTCGGTAATGCCGAAGGGAACGCCGACGATAATGCGCGGCCGCACCAGGGTGCGCCGGTTGTGAACTTTTTGAATGAAGTAGCGCAGCATCGCTTCGGTGATTTCGAAGTCGGCGATAACGCCGTCCTTGAGCGGTCGGATGGCGACGATGCTGCCAGGCGTTCTACCCAACATGCGCTTCGCTTCGGCGCCGACCGCGAGAACTTTTTTGCCGCCCCGTTCGGCTTTCTGTTGAACCGCAACCACCGACGGCTCATTGCAGACGATCCCCTGGTTCTTCACATAAATCAAAGTGTTGGCCGTCCCGAGATCGATGGCAAGATCGTTCGAAAAGACGCCGAAGAGGGCATCCAACATCTACGCACTCCTTCTTTTTTCAGGCAAAACAGGAATAAAACAGAGGGAAAATAACAGATTTGGTTTAGCCAAGCAAGATAAGGAAAAATAAAAGGAATTGCTGCAATCGCGGAAAGCGAAGCAGTTGCATTGGCAGGCGCCATTTTCTATCATAAATGGATTCCAAATCGGTCCGGTTTCGAAAGGTGGGCTGCCCATGTTAGACGCTTTACGCCGACGCAAACGGTCGTGGATCATCCTATTTCTCTTAGGCTTGATCATTGTCGTTTTTATTGCGTTCTATGGCGGCAACAAGCTCAACGACGGCGGTATCTTGCACGTCGCCGAAGTCAATGGTGAGCGCATCACGCAGCGCGAATTTGCCGAACACTACGAGCGCACTCTCAATCGCTACCGGGAAATGCTCAAGGGCTCACTGACGCCCGAGCTCCTGAAAAATCTAAACATCAAAGGCCAGCTGATCGAGGAGCTCATCCAAAAGAAACTCGCGCTCCAGGAAGCGCGTCGCCTGGGATTGGTGGCGAGCGACGAAGAACTGGCGCTTTCCATCGAGAAGGTGCCGCAGTTCCAAGTCGCCGGCCGCTTCAACAAAGAACGCTACTTGCAGTTGCTGCGCGTCAACCGGTTCACCCCGGAAAAATTCGAAGAAGACCAGCGCGATCAACTGACAATACAACGGCTCTACGGTGTGCTACTCGACTCGGTGCATGTCACCGACGCCGAAGTGCGCGACCGTTTTCGTTGGGATCAAGAAAAAATAAACCTGAGCTTCATTCGCGTGCCCGCCAATGACTACCTCGCCGAGGTAAAAGTCACCGATGAAGATATTAAGAAGTTCTACGAGAAAAATAAAGAGTCACTCAAAGAGCCGCTCAAGATGCAGCTTGAATACTTGAGCTACCCTTTCGAACAGTTTACCAACGCGGTGCAGCTCGAGGCAAAAGAGATCGAAGAGTACTACAACGCGAACCGTGACGGCAGGTTTCGCACGCCGAAGCAGGCCAAGGCGCGCATGGCGGCGATCAACGTGGCGGTGGACGCCGAGCCGAAGGTAAAGGGGGAGGCCCGCGCCCGCGCCCAGCGCGTGCTCGCCGAGGCGCGCGCCGGCAAAGATTTCGCGCAGTTGGCCAAGCAAGTATTGGAGGGGCCGATGGCGGCCAAGGGGGGTGACCTCGGTTGGGTAAACCAGGGGCAGCTGCCGCCGCCGATGGACAAGGCAGTTTTTGCACTCGCCGAGGGCGGGGTTAGCGACATCGTCGAATCGCCGAGCGGCTTTCAAATTTTCAAAGTCGAGGACTTCAAGGAAGAGAAGACCCAGACGCTTGCCGAAGCGACGGCGGAAATCACGCGGCTATTAAAAGCCGAAAAAGGCAAGAAGCAGGCTCTGGCGGCTGCCGATCGCGATCGTGAGAAGGCCCTGGGCGGCGCAGAGTTTGCCAAACTGGCGCAGGACAGCGGCGTAGCTACCAACGTGACGCGATTTTTCGCCAGCGGCGAAATGCTACCAGAGCTTGGCACCAACCAAGAGCTTTACAAGACCGCCATGGCACTGACCGGCAAGGATGTGAGCGCCGCCAGCGAAGGACCCAACAGCTACATGTTGCTGCGCGTCAAACAACGTAAAGAGCCTAGCGTCCCGCCGCTCGAAGCGGTGCGTCCGACCATTGAAAAAGGCATGGTTGAATCGAAGGCCTATGAGATTGCGCAGCAGAAAGCCAACGCTGCGCTGGCGCAGCTTAAAAAAGAAAAGGACATCGCCAAAGTCGCTGAAAAGAGCGGTCTCAAGCTCGATGAGACCGGTTGGTTTCAGCGCAGCGCGCCGCAGATTCCTAAGTTGAGCGAATTGCCCGAGCTGAAAAACGCGGCGATGGCGGTTTCAGCGCAAAAGCCCATCCCGGAAAAAATCTTTGCGCAAAAAGACTCAGCCTATATTTTTGCTTTCAAAGATCGTCAGGCGGCGGACATGGAGCAGTTCGAAAAAACCAAAGATGCGCTCACGAAGCAGGCCGAAGCCGAGGCGCGCCAGAAGGTCATTCAGAAATTTACCGAAGCGCTGAAGACCAAAGGCAAGATTCAAATTCACAGCGAAGCGCTTGGCGAAGGTTAGCATGCAGATTGTTTTGGTGCGCCATGGCGCCACCGACTGGAATCTGGAGCACCGCTGCCAAGGTTCGAGCGACCGTGAGCTGAGCGAAGTAGGCGTGCTGCAGGCCGAGCAGATCGGCAGTATGCTGCGCCACGAGAGCGTGCAAGCCATTTACTCCAGTAACCTGCGGCGCGCGCGCCAGACCGCTCAACTGATTAGCCGGCATCACAATCTCCCCGTGTTGACCGAAGCGGACGTGCGTGAGCTCGATCACGGCGAGCTCGAAGGCCTCACTTTTAATCAGATCAAAGACAAGTACGGCGATTTTCTCACGCGCTGGCGCAGTGAGCCGGCCGATCTGCAGGTGCCGGGCGGTGAAAAGCTCGCAGACGTCGCGGCACGCGCCTGGAAAGGTTTAAATCAAATCGTCGAGCGCCACCCAGAAGCCAAAAATATTTTCGTGGTAAGCCACAGTTTTCCGATCGTCAGTATCGTCTGCCGCATCACCGGCACCCATCTCAACAGCTACCGAACGTTTCATTTAGAGCCGTGCAGTTTGACACGTCTGCGCTTTGACAACGGCAACGGCTGGCGGGTGACCCACGTCAACAATCAGGAGTATTCGGCGGATACTTGGGTGCCGGCACAGCGGGAGAGTAAGTAGCCGCAGTTCACGCAGTTTAGCGGTTCAAACTTCCAGTTCAGATCCTTTTGCAAACCAGCCCACCGCAAAAAAATAGCAGCGCTAGGAGCAGATAGGCGAGGAAAAACTCCGGCGCCGCCATCCAACCAAAGCGGCTGACGATACCGCCCGCTGTTAGTTCGTATGCATGTATGATTCCGGTCGCTGACAGTAGTGCGGCGACAATCGACCAGGCGGCGGCTTTTGCGAATTGACGCTCGATTAGAGCCACGCCGATGGCGGCGAGAATCATCGAGGTAAAAATAAAGCCGCGCTCCAGCGAGATCATGCCGTGGATCGCGACGCTCTCACGTGCGAACGGTGCAAGCCCAACTTGGAAGAGTGATTTGCCAGCCGCGCGTAATCCGGTCTCTAACATCAGCAAACCCCAGCCCGCCAACGCCGGCACGATTCCCAGCGCCACCGCCGGGGCGTGCTCTTTCGGTGTTTCCTGAAACGCTTGCGCCATGATGACAATACCGATGTACAAAAGAATGCCGATGCCCGCTTCGAGGGGTATCAGCCCTAACACCGCTTGCATGGTGCCAGTTAAGCAGAGAAAACTGATGAATACTCCGTTCAAAGTAGAGTAGCCCACCCGTGCGCCAAGCCGCTTCCATCCGGGATGGCCGATGTAAATCGTGGTCGGAAATACGCTGCCGAACAACGCCGCTACCACCGATCCAATGCCGTTGGCCATCAATGAAGGGAAAGTTTTGAAACGGTCGCCGGCGGCTTCGGCGCTCTCGATATTCTGCAGCGAACCGACGACGTTGAAAATCCCCATCGGAAAGATCACTGAGAAGTAGCTGAGAAAAGAGGGGTGGGTCAGCGCTTCCCAGAGCGAGCCGCCGGCGTACTGCGGTAGCGCCAACGAGACATTGAAATGAAGTGCGTCGCGATTCATGAGGCCCAGCCCCCAACCCAGAATGGTACCGAGGCCGATAGCCACCATCCCACCCGGCAAACCCAGCGGCAATTTCTGATGCGAAAAGTAGGCGACAAAAATGAGTGCCATGGGCAGCAGCGCGACTAGAGGGCGCGAATAAATCTTAAAAGTGAAGTCCATCGCGATGAACGTGATCGCGATGCCTGACAGAGCCGAAAGCAGCGCCGCCCGCGGCGTCACCCGCCGCACGCTTTCGGCGACGAAGGCGCCGACGATTTCAATCACGCCATTGAGAAAGCAAGCGACCAGCCCCACTTTCCAAGCCCAAACCGGATCTTTGGTCTCCAGATAGATCGGCAGCATGATGAAAAAGACGAAAGCGAACAACGCCACGGTGTTGATGCCGTAAGGCAGCGCCGTGATGTCGTCGCGCCCGCTCTCGCGCATCAACCGGTGCGCCTGCCAGGCATAGAAGAAATTGCCAACCAAAATCGAAAGCGCTGCGCCGGGAAGAATCATGCCAAAGATATAACTGTCGGGCAGATGAACCAGCTCGCGGCAAAGTGTGACGATTAAAATCAACTGGATCAGGTTGTCGATCATCAACCCGAAAAAGCCGTCCCAGTCTTTGCGAACAAACCAAGGGGGATTGAAAGAAGCGTGCGCCATTGAACGAAAAATCTCCAGGGAATTCTTCCGACTGTAACGGGCGACAGCGCGTCGAGTCAAATCAAGCGGTGACCGATGGTCTCTATTGTGATCGCCTGTGCGGAAACTCTGGCGGCTGGAATAACGAAAGCGGGTTAAAAAATGAGGTTAAATCTTTCCTGCGTGGGGCGCGTTTGCACGACCTTGGCAATAACCCCAGCCTTATCGCCTTTCTTTGATCGTTTGCTGCAACAGGCTAAAGTCAAAGATCTGCGACAACGAAATATATCCTTGGGGCTGATACCCGTCAATTGATCGTCGACTAGAGGCTTTAACTTGGAATCGTAGCGCCGCTCTACTCTTGCCGGTTAAAGCGGAGAACTCGACCGAAGAAATTCCATTCGTGAACGAATACGTCCCCATGCGCATTGAGCGCGACCGCATGCGGCGTCGTAACAATCCCCCGGCGCCACTTGGCAGGTGGTGTGTTGGGCGTTCCCGTCTCCTCCTCTACGGTGTTGGTGCCGAAGGTTGTGACAATCTTGCCTGCCCTGTCGAGAACGGCGATTCGTCCCTTCGCCTCCGCGACGACGGCATAGTCATCGTCGATGGCCACGTCTTTGGGCACTCGCAGATCAGCAGCGAACACTCCCAAAAATTCGCCATCGAGAGACCAGTGGACGAGGCGGTTGTTTCTTTGGTCGGTACCAATGATCCGCAGCGGCGTAAACCGCGTGTCGATCGCGAGATTGTGCAGCCGGTTGAATCCATCGGGCGTCTTGTTGCCGCCAAACGAGGTCAGGTATTTCCCAGCGCGATCAAAGCGGTGAATGTAGTCACTGGCGTAGCCATCGGAGGCATACAGATCGCCATTGGGCGCCACCGCCAATCCCGACATCCTGACGACCAGCGCGCCATCCGCGCCTTTGTTGAGCTCCGTGTCTTTGAACCTGTCCGGGATGGCGGACGCCGAGATACTTAATACTACTTCCCCATCCAACGTCATCTTTTCGATGATCGGTCCTGTCGCCACGCTGCCACTGTAGGGACCCGTATCTGCGGCGCCTCCTCCCCTGATCGTGTACAGGACTTCGCCCTCCGGTTCCGTACGAATTAAAATAGTGTGCAAGTTGCGCGGTGCGTTGGCGACATTCCGAAGATACGTGCCGTTCGGCGCGTACACTGCGATGCCCGTTATGGGAAGCCGGTGGGTCACAAAGATTTCGCCGTTGGCTCGCACGGCAATACCGCCATTGGTATGGCCCAGCGGTCCGTCATTCGGCATCAGCCAGCCCGGCACCGCCTTATATTCCGGAATGGTAGGGTTTCCGTTCTGAGGTGCTGTCCCCCCCCGATCTGCTCTTGGCGATAGACATTTGGGAACCAGATGTGAGACATCCTTGACTAAGTTGACTAACTTTACAAAAGACACCCACCTACTCTCAGCTGCATTACATGTCGAGGATGTCCAAAGTCTGGGGTCCCCCGACAATTTCCATAAGCGAACTAAGGGGGCTACTTAAAGCCTATTTGTTTGATCAGCTTTTCCCAGTGTTCGACTTCTTTTTCGTACTTCTCGGTGGTGATCCCGTGCTCCGGCCGCCAGCGTTTGAACGGCTGTTCTTTCGTTGCACTTCCGTATTGAAATTTTTCCAGGATCTTCTGGCCATCCGGGCTCAGGAGAAAATCAGCCATGAGAACCGCGCCATGGGGACGGGGCGATTTGACCGCGATGGCCGCGCTACCGACGTTGTTGGGCACGAGATCCATCGGCAGCCATTCCACCGGCGCGCCTTTCGACGCCGCGAGCCATGTGTGGCTCTGAAAAATCGCCGGTGAGGCGGTGACTTCGCCGGAGGCAATCACATTGACTAGCGCCGGCGCATCAAGATTGTAAAGCTTGATTTGCTGCTCTTTGAGTTTTTTAACGAGCTCTTCCCCTTTGGCCTTGATTATTGCGCCGACGATCTTGCTGCCCGAAGTTCCTCCCAATGGCAGGCCCATCTTGCCCTTGAGATCGGGGTGCAGAAGACCATCGAAATTCTTCGGCACAGCCGCGGCCGGCAGAAGATTTTTGTTATACGCAAAACCGATGTAGGACTCGCGCGCGAGAGCCCAATAGTAGAGCCCTTTTCCCGCCGGCTCCTTAGCATCGTCGGAGTAGGCCCTGAGCAGCGGCGAATTATAAGGCTGGAGTAGCCGCGAGTCGCGCATGAACATGAGGTTGCCCTCGGTGGTTTCGATCGTGTCGACAAGATATCGCCCGGCTTTGTACTCTTCGGTCATCCGGACGAACAAGTCGGAGCCGCCAGCGCGATAGACGTCGACTTTGACTCCGGGATATTTCGCCTCGAAGGCTGTGATGAGCGCTTTGTAGGAGCCGCCCGCCAGCGAGGTGTACCACATCAGCCTGCCTTGGGCTTTGGCGCCAGCGTAAAGCAACTGCTCGCGGTCCGCGCCCATATAACTCACCAGCTCGTTTAGACTTGGCTTGCGCGTTTGCGCTCGGGCCGGCGACGGGAAAAGCAAAAGGGTGAAAAGAACGAGTGCGACAACTCTCATTTCAAAGCCCTCTTGAAATTTTCGTTTTTCGCGGTAACCGCCCTATATCGCCGCCGGAGGTTCGAGTCAACGAGGTTCCAGCGCCCTAGTGAAAAACAGGTCAAACGAAAAACCGGGCCGGTTTTTACCGCTTAGAATTTTCAAAATTTTGACTTTAGCTCGCAGTCCGGAAAACGAAGTGACGATTCATGCGCAGGCGTTACCAAGTTGACTAAGTCACCACCCGCCGCAGTTTTCCTAGATTGTAAGTTTGTCCATCTGATCAAGTCCCCTGGCTTTCTCCCAACCCAACGCCGATCACGCAGTGCCGCGTTCTTTGCCGATCATTTCGAGCAAAGTGCCGTACAAAATATAGTCGGCGCTGTCCATGCCCATCTTGCCCTTCCACTTGGGCAGCAAGAGCTCGTCGTAGCTCGTCGGCACCTCGTCGCGATTCAACATGCGCGTGTTGTAGGTGAGCACCCGCGTGTCCAATAAACGGATACTTGCGCGCGAACGCTTTCTGCGGTGCCTGAACTGTGTCCAACCTCACGCGGCGTAGAGGACAACTTCGCCTTCGGTTAGGGCCTTCTCGACCACGCTGGGCTCGCCGGCGTGCGTCAAGTTGCTACTGGCGACACAAAGCACCAACAGCAAAAAACAGACGAACCGTTTAGCGCAATTCGGTTTAATCACTAGTACTCGTCGAAACAGATTCGCTAGTAAGCCGGTCACCACGCTGTGTTGGAGCCGTGCGCCTCGTGCGATACTGGCGCTAAAACTTGATACGGATCGCCAAACTCAGCAGCTACTTCCAAGACTTGCGGGTGGTGCAACAGGGCGCGGTCGAGCATGCCGAATTTGTCGACCACCAAGCGGTCGTCGATGTAGAGCCGGCCGTTGAAGACCGAGCCGTCCATGTGGCGGAACTTGGAATGTTTGCGCGGCGTGCCGTTGCCGACCCAGGGCATCTTGCTGATCAATTCCCAGTGCATCGGGTCGGCGACGCCGTGCTCGGCGGACGCTTTGGGATGATAGCCGAACATGATCTCGATCAAGTGATTCGATTCCGGCACTTCTTTGAATAGCCGCCGGCATTCTTCGCCGACTTCACCGCCGCCGTCGACTTCGGTGATGACGTTGTCTTTGATCTTCCAGCGCATCGGTTCGGCGAGCCGGCCGGCCACGCCTTGGACGCAGCTCAAATAAACTTCGCCATTGGAATTGCCTTCGCCGTTGAAAACACCGCAGCGGCCCCAGGGAAAATGGCAGCGCCCCGGCGGGTCGCCGGCGCGGAACTGCATGCCGTAGAGTTTCTTGCCATCGTAAGTAGCGGTCAACTTGCTGCCGAGATCGTCTTCAATGCGCACGACTTTGCCGTTGGCGACGACTTCGCGGACTTTCTCGGCAAGCTTCCACAAGACTCTGTTGGGAAACTTGGCGTAATCGCGCGCGAGCAAGCCGGCGTTGCCTTCGAAGTAAATGTGATAGGGCTTCATGCGGGTTTCGTGCAGCTGGGTGCCGCTCTCCTCGCGCTTGCGGCCGAGGGCGCGATGGTCCGGCGTGAAAGTGATAAATACCGGCCACACCCAAATCGCCACGTCGGAGGCGTGCATGGCGTCGAGCACTGCTTTGGGCACTTTACCGTAGCGCGCGATGGGTTCAGTGACGAGCGTCATCGGCTCGGCGCCGTAAAAGCGTATGCCGGCGGTGAGCGCTTCGAGTGTGGTCTTGTCGCTGCGCGTGTCGGCGAGCAGCAAGACCTGGTCGCCCTTGCGCAGGTCCGAGGCTTCGATCATGTTGCGCACGCCGATCATCATGTCGGCAACTTCGTAGGTGGTGTTCATGGTTTCTCCTTTAAGTCGAGTAAGCGCTACTATCGAGAGGTGGACCGGATGTGCCTCGCGCAAAGGCGCAAAGTACGCAAAGGAAATTTTATTGTTTCCGAACTTTGCGTGCTTCGCGTCTTCGTGGTGAAAAACTTTATTGCTGATTCTGAAAGCGCTTGATGACGCCGGTATGGAACGGCCGTTGGGCAAAAACACCAATCTGGATCCGGTTGTCGAACGGGTCGTAGCCGTAGGCGGTGTTGGTGTCGGGCTCGTGCCAGGGGATCAGGTTTGGATCGGGGCCCCAATACTGCTCCTTGCGGTTGAAGCGCTTGAGCATTCCCGGATAGGTCTCGGCGTTGGAGCGCAGATCGATGTGCGGGCCGCGGTAGCATTGCGTGCTGCGATCGGCGACCTTCACCACTTTGTGCAGGATGATCAGCTGGCCCGATTTCGGCACTGTCAGCGTGATCTGCCCTTCGCCGGGCACTTGGGCTCCTTCGATAAGGCCGAACGTGTCGCTGTACCAGGTGCGCGCGAGATTCAAATCGGTAACCTCGACGCGCACATGACTAATGCGCCGCAGCGGCACCAAACCCACTTGCGGCTCGATGGTCGAAGGCTCTTTCATGATGCAAAGCTCGATTGTGTTGCCGTCGGGGTCGAGCACTGAGAGCGATTCTTTGATCGGCGAAGAAGATGACGGATAGTCGGTCACCCGGTGCGGATTTAGATTTTGTTTGTCGGCGACCTCGTAGGCCGCCGAAAGATTGTCGCCGGCAACTTCAAAACCCCAGACCACGCCTTCCATCATGCGCGCCGGCTTGGGTGAGAGGCGAACATCTTGCAGCGAAACGCCGAAGCCGGGATGGTTGGCGACGGTCATGAACAGCATCATCGGCACTTCGCGGTTCAGGCCGCGCCAGTTCAAGTTGGTCAGGTGGCCGATGCGCCCGCCCATAAAATTGCCCCAAAACCGAAAGGCGCGGCCGAGATCGTTGGACGGCAACACACCGTGATCGATGCGTTCTAGGACGACTGGGGATGTGGTGGCCATGTGCAAACTACTCCTTCAAATCGAGACACCATTTCTATCTTAGCTCTCGTGAAAGTTCAAAGTTCTTGACGAATCGTTCGAGCGACTTTCAGAGGTTGATCCTTGAACGGTAATTCTCCCCTTGCTAACGTCGCGCATACGATTATAAACACAACCTACTACCTTCGGAGGAGCTATGGGCAAGAAAATTCGCGAGTTCATGACGCATCGAGAGCCGTCGGAACATATCTGGATGGAACGCGACGAAGCCGCGGTGATCGGCACGGCACGCATGGGACAAAGAATGGTGCCAAAGATCCGTGCGTTCGACTTGCTGCGCAGCACGCCGCTCACCGGTAACCGGGCGCGCGCGACGGTGTTCGAAGGCGAAACCCTGCGGGTAACGACGGAATATATCGCGGGCCGTGAAACCCAACTGACCCGCGCCTGCGACTACGACACGATTTATTTGCAATTCTGCGGCAAGTCGAAGATCGAAAGCGAGGGCGGCACCATCGAGCTGGAGCCTGGCGAGATTGCTCTCGTGCCGTCGGCGATTTCGCACCGCACGACGGGAACCGATCAATGTTTGCGGGTGCGCGTAGCAACGCTAGAAGCGGTTGTCGAAGGCGTCGATCCGCAGAAACCGACGATGCAAAGAAAGTTCACCAACCGTCCTTCGGAGCCGATCGCCGCGAGTAACGGCGCGACGTCCAGTAACGGTACCGAGGGGCCGGTGCTGGAGCACATCAGTTTCTGGGACCCGCAATCGGATCTCTGGGTGGAGCGCGATGTCAACGCACTCATCGGCTGCAAACGCGAAGGCGGGCGCGAAGTGCGCAAGCTCGAGGCGTTCAATTATTTCACTGGCATGACTGGCCAAGGAGGCGCGCGCGCACCGATTCTCTACAATGCTCAACAGTTTCGTGTCGACGTTTACAACCTTGAGCAGGAACAGAACGGTTTCCATCGCGGCTGTGACGAGGATGAAATCTGGATTCAGTTTCGCGGCCATTCGCTGAACCACACTGAGTGGGGCGCGATGGAATTGGACGCGGGGCAAATGTCCTACATCCCGCGCGGCGTCGCGCACCGCATCACCGGCAGCCCGGGCTTTCTGCGCATGGTGCTCTACAGCCGCAAGCTGGTGTATCCGAAGGCTTTTAGTAATGTGTCAGAGCGCGAGACCCGGTTTGATGTGCAGTGAAAACACGCAATAGGCGCGAGGCAACAGGCAATAGTTCGGATTCGGATCAATTAACCGCGAAAAGCGCAGAAGGCGCAAAATCGGAAAAAGGAGAACTCACCGCGACGGCACGAAGCACACGAAGGTCGGAAAAAGATTTTTCTTCTCGTCCGACCTTCGTGTGCTTCGTGCCGTCGCGGTCGATAGTTTTTTTGCAAAGGACTTTTCGATGATTGGCGGCAAAACTAAGACTAGCGATCTGATTATCGGCGCGCGCAATATTAGGAGGACTTTGGTAGTCTGCTATGAAACCTAGAAATCTATGGCTAACGCTTTTTGCCTCGGTAGCTTCATTTTTGGTTATTTCTGCGCCAAGTTGGGCACAGACCGGCAAGCTGGAAACTCTGCGCGTATCGTTTGCCAGCTTCGGCGTGATTTACTATCCGCACTTCCTCGCCAAGGAGTTGGGTTACTACCGCGATGAAGGTTTCGATATCGAGATGATCGCCATGCCCGGCGGCTTGGCAACCCAGGCGCTGGTCGCCGGCGATCTCCATTTCAGCACGTCATCAGGGTCATCGCTCAACGCGAGTTTGCGCGGCATCAAACTAAAGGTCGTCTACGTCAATCTCGATCGGCCGCTCTACAAGCTCATGAGCTGGCGCGACGATATTCGCAAAGTGACCGACCTTAAAGGCAAAGGCATCGGTGTGGCTTCGCGCGGCGATACGATGGAGGGCGCGGCCAATCTGCTGCTGCGCAAGTACGGCATGGACCCGCTGCGCGATGTCCAGTGGGTGGCGTTGGGCACCGGCGGTCGAGTGACGTCGCTGGCAGCCAAGACCGTCGACTCGGCGATCTTGGGTTTCGCCGATACGATGCGCATGATAACCCGCGGTTTTCAGGTGCACGAGGTTGCCAACGTCGGCAAAGAAATCAAAATGCTCTACACCGGGTTGGCGACCTCCGAAGACATGGTCGTCAAGCGGCCTGACGTCGTAAAACGTTTCATTCGCGCCACGGTGAAAGGCCGCGAGTTTTTAAAGCGCAATAAAGCGCAGGCGCTGGCGCTGGGGAAAAAATACGACAAGGCACCGGACGACGTGCGCACGGCGGACTATGACGCAACGATGGAGATGATGACCGCCGAGGGCATGGAAGATTTGGAAACACAAAAGTCGGACATCGAGATCGCCAAGCGCATGCTCAATATGCAAAAGGATGTTCCGGCTGAACAAATTTTCGAGTTCCGTTTCACCCGTGAAGTTTACAAAGAGCTGCGCGAGATGGGTTGGGAACGCGCACTGAAAATTGCGAAATAGAGGTAGGGGCAACCGGCGGGTCGCCCCTTTGCCGGAATGAACATCGGTTTATTGCTCCACACCCGTCAACTGATTCGCGCCGAAGACGCGGCGCAGAGCTTCGAGCACCTTTGGGCTGACGCCGCGCAGGCTGAAGAGCTCGGCTTCGATCATATTTGGCTTGGTGACAGCGTCACGGTGTTGGATAAGGCGCGCGGCGATTGTCTAACGACGATGTCGGCGGTGGCGGCGAAGACAAAGAAAATTCGCCTCGGCATCGTGCCGATGCTGCCGGCGCTGCGCAATCCGGTGCTGCTCGCCCATGCGCTTGCGACCATCGATGTCATCTCCAACGGCCGCTTGATTCTCGGTGTCAGCGTCGGACCGACGCGCGACTATATTCAGCGGCAATTTGCCGCGTGCGGCGTGCCGCCGACCGAAAAAGCTGGGCGCCTCGGTGAGACCCTTGAGATCATGCGGCGGCTGTGGTGCGAGTCGAAGATCGATTTCGACGGGCGCTACTTCAAGCTGCACGACGTCGGGATTTTGCCGCATCCAGCGCAGCAGCCGGGTATTCCGATCTGGATCGCGGCGGACCGCAACGAGAACGGCTTCAAGCGAGTGGGTCGGCTGGGTGACGGTTGGGTAACGCTGCTGCCGACCGTCGAGCAATTTTCCGCGGCGCGGAAAAAAATCGATGGCCAGGCCAAAGCGTTTGCCCGAGAAGGCGCGGTGAAAGCCACCGCGTTGTACGCGACTTTTAACATTCATAACGATAAAGCGCGCGCGCAAGACGAAGGCTGGCAGTGGATGGAGCGCTTCTTCGAGCAGCCGCTCGCCAAGCTAGCTTACCATTCCACCAATTTCTGCACGCCGAACGAATGCGTCGCGCTGCTCAAGAGCTACGCCGCGGCGGGCGTGACCGACATCGTCGCGCGCATCGCTTCGGACGATGTGCGCGGCCAGGCGCGCATGCTGCTGCAACAAATCAAACCGCGATTATAAGCCCTCCCCAAATAATCTGATTGCCCCGGTCGGCATCTCTGTAGTAATCAGGGGGCGTGTTGGCTTGGTTATACCGAATGCAAGCGGTCTCCGACTTCCTCGCTCTCTCGAGAGGAGCGCGGTGAGGGCGCATTGTGGCATGATCTGCGAAGCTTCGAAGGGCGCTCACCCCGACCCTGAGGATGTGAAAAAAATCATGAGCCTCTCCGGCCCCGCCCGACAAATCTCCCTGACCCCTCTTTTCCAAAGAAGGGAACTCGGAGTCGACCTGCATCTGTCCCCCTTTGGAAAAGGGGGACCCAGGGGGATTTTATTTTCTCACAGCTCTCCTTTCCCAGAGGGCGAGGGAAATCGACCGTTGTATCGGCTTCCGGAACTCAACGCGCAGGAGGAAAATCAATGGGCGGCAAGGCCTCGATCCGTTTGGCTCTGCTTTCGTCAATGGTTGTGGTGTGCTTTTTTGCCCAAGCTGCGGCTCAAACCGTCGCTAGAGCAACCCGACCTTTGCGCGTCGCCTATCTCAGCACTTCGGCGACCATGGCGCCGGTATGGATGGCGAAAGACACCGGTGCGCTGACCAAAGAAGGGCTCGACCACGAAATTCTTACCATGCAATCGACCAGCGCGATTCCGGCGCTGGTAGCCAATGAGATCGACGTTGTCGAGGTCTCCGCGGCGCCGGTCATCACCGCTGCTTTGCGCGGCATCGACGTGATCTTCATCGCCGGTTTATTGAACACGATGATTTGGGATTTTTACGCGCGTCCGGAAATCAAAACTGTCGAGCAATTAAAAGGAAAAATTGTCGGCACCGACCGGCCGGCGACGCCGGTGTATTACGGCACGATTGTCGCCCTCAAAAAGATGGGACTGACGCCCAAAGACGTGCAGCTCCGGCCGCTCGGCAGCAGCCCGCAAATCGTCGCGGGTTTCTACGCCAATCAAATTGCCGGCGGCGTCGGCTCGCCGCCGGCGAGCTTTAGAATGGAGCGCGACGGGTTTCACTCAATGGTTAGTTTGATCGGTGAACCTTACCAAAACGTCGGTCTGGTCGTGCGCAAAAGCCGCTTCGACGAGCTCGGGCCGCGGCTGGTGCCGTTGCTGCGCGCCGTGCGCAGCGGCATCGATCGCTACTACGCCGATAAACCGTTCGCTATGAAAGTGCTGGCCAAATACACCAGGGAAAGCGAAAACGACATCGTCGATCGCAGCTATGAGTTTTATAAAAAAGCCGGGTTTCGCCGCGAGCTGGTGACGTCAGAGCCGGGGCTGCAAGGCATGCTCGATTTCTTGTCGGAGTCGATGCCCGAAGCCAAGACGGCCAAGCCGGCGCAGTTTTTCGACGATCGATTTGTCCGGCAAGTTAATAAATAGACACCAGGCAATAGGCAAGAGGCAGTAGGCAATAGTCGGAATCGGATTATTTAACCGCAAACGCAAAATCATAGACGCGCACTTTACTGCGCCCGGTGGAGGCGAATATGTATAACGGTCCGGTGATCGATGCCGATGGGCATGTTTTGGAAAAGGAAAAATATATTCGCAAATATCTCGGCGAACCTTGGAACAAGCGCTCGACGGCGCTGCGCACCCGCGAGGTTTGTCACTATGGCGAAAAAAAAGGGGAAAGCGCAAGCTTTCCCCTTTGCCTGATTGAATCGTCTGAGTTTAGTTAATGGTTATCTGGCGCGGCTTGGCCTCTTCCGCTTTGGGCACGTGGATTTCCAGGATGCCGTCGCGGTAGGAAGCGATGATGCCCTCCTGCTTTACTTTCTCCGGCAGGTAGAAGGAGCGGGTAAATTTGCCGCTCGCTCTTTCGCTGCGGTGTATCTCGAAGCCTTCAGCGGGCTTTTCATACTTGCGCTCCCCGCTTAACGATAGGGTGCCGTCGTTGAGCTCCAGTTTGAAATCCTCTTTTTTCATGCCCGGCAGCTCAGCGCGAATTAAGTAGGCTTCCTTGCTTTCCAATATGTCGACTGGCGGCAGCCATGCGCCATTGGTGTGGGCCCAGCCCGGTACGAAGCTGTTATCGAACAGATCGTTGACCCGGCTGTGCAGTCTGCTCAGTCCATCAAAAGGTTCCCATCTCACTAGTTCCATAAAAGACCCTCCTTTCAAGGGCGGTTAAAATTTATGGTTGGAATTTAAGTCGGTTTTGCGCGACGTCAAGCGGCTTGACAAACAGTGAGGTCGTACCTAGCTTTTGTCAGCTGTGCGCGGATTTTGCGGGAGGGGAAAGCAATGAAAAACGCGGGCGAACGGAGAACATCAGGGCGTGTTTGGAACTATCTTTGGGCAGGAGTTGCGCTGTCGTCGTTAACGTTGCTCATCGGGCGCGAAGCGCTTGTCGGCAGCGCGACTTTAAACGATCCCAAAGCCGCGCCCCGCGCGGTGGCGCCCCGCGGTGAGTTGGCGGCGGATGAGAAGGCGACGATTGCGTTGTTTCGCCAGGCCTCGCCGTCGGTGGTTAACGTTACCAATATTGGCATCCAACAGGACATCTTTTCGCTGAATCAATATCAAATTCCCCAGGGCACCGGCTCGGGTTTTATCTGGGACACAACCGGCAACGTCATCACTAATTTTCACGTGATTCAAAACGCCGACGCCGCGCAGGTCACCCTCGCCGATCGCTCCCATTGGAAGGCGCGTGTGGTCGGTGTGGCGCCCGATAAAGATTTGGCGGTGCTGCGCATCGACGCGCCGGCTAACAAGTTGCACGCGATTCCGGTTGGCACGTCGAAAGACTTGCAGGTGGGGCAGAGTGTTTTTGCCATCGGCAATCCGTTCGGTCTCGATCAGACTTTAACGACCGGGGTCATCAGCGCACTGAACCGTGAAATCGAATCGGTGACGCGTCGCCCGATTCAGGGAGTGATTCAATCCGACGCGGCCATCAATCCCGGCAACTCCGGCGGGCCGCTACTCGACAGCGCGGGGCGGCTGATCGGTGTAAACACAGCGATCTACAGTCCGTCAGGCGCATCAGCCGGGATCGGCTTTGCAATTCCGGTTGATACTGTGAACCGAATCGTGCCCGAGCTGATTCGCAGCGGTAGAATCACGCGTCCGGGCTTAGGTGTTGCCATCGCCGACGAGCAGGTGGCTGAGCGTTTAGGGGTGGACGGTGTTTTGGTCGTCGACGTGGGGCGTAATAGCGGCGCAGCGAAAGCAGGACTACGGCCGACGCGCCGCAACCGCGACGGACGCATCGTGCTCGGCGATGTGATTACTGCTGTGGATGGTAAGAAGGTGGAAACGCCCAACGAGTTATTCCTGACTCTGGAGAAATACAAAGTCGGCGACGTGGTGAATCTGACGTTGCAGCGCGACGGCAAATCGGCGCAGGCGCGGGTGGCGTTGGAGGCGATTCAGTAATTTTCGGAATATCTCGCGCAAGGACGCGGATGGCGCCGACTATATCGGCCGGGAGCTGGCCAGGGGAAAGCTGAGAGCCAGGAGATTATCCGCGGTTTGACAACGCGTCTTGAATCCTGCGCATTCTCCGAGCGAGCTTTCTTTCTTTGACAATCCGCGATTTCATCCGGACATACACAGAGCTCACCGATGAGACTTTCTCCAACCCTACTATTTTACCAATGTCTCGGTGCCTGTGCCCGCCCAATTCTCGGCTTAGATAGATCGCCATCATCCGCGCCTCGTTTTCTTGACCTCGCCTCCGTCCCCCGCGAATTTCTTCGACTCGTTTGCCGTACTCTTTGGCGGTTGCTCGAATTATATCAGAGAGGTCCGTGCCAAAGATCTCCCGGGACTCCGGTTTCTCGGCTTCTACTCGCGCCTTGTTGCCTAGCTTTTCGATCACTCCTTCAATGAATTCTTTGCTTCCTAAAATGGGCTTGTGATACGGGCTTCGGTAAAAATCACCGATCTCTTTCTCGACTTTGTTTTGCATGAACTTCTGGTATTCCTGCAATCCGCGGAACCGGGAAAGCACGTCATTTGTCTCCAGCCAGGCAGGGCGTTGCTTCTTATTCAGATAAGCCCAATGACTGCTCCAGCGGTAGCGATCCATGTCGGTTACGATGCCGGCAGCTACCGGATTGTGATGAATGTAACGTACCACCGACAGAAAATGTTCTTCGGCGTCGATCAGAATCGCTTTGTACCGACCGCGAAACAGTGCACCGTCCCGATGGTGAACCCGGTTGAACTTCTGCGTATATACCCCGTTTAAGTGGCGCATCGCCCGTGCCAGCCCAGCCGTCTGCGTTGACACCAGCAGGTGGTAGTGATTGCTCATCAAACAATAAGCGTAAATCTCGACCTTCCACAGCTGCGTGATCTCGCCCAGCAGATCGAGAAAACTCTGCCATCCTTTGTCTTCGAGAAAGATATCGCGCCGAGACCGCCCGCGGTTAATGACGTGGTAATACGCTCCGGGATACTCGATTCGGAGGGGTCTGGCCATGGCAGAGCTTTATCGCAACGCGAGCAGAGAGTAAAGAGCTAAACATAGACTTGACCCCTTTTTGAAATTTGACCCCTTTTTGAAAGAAAGCGCGGCCAGGGCCAGAGAACCTTACCCTTTGGCTTTCAGACGCTCGAGATCACTGACGTAGTCACTCAGTGCGGTGTCTAATGAATAAACTGGCGCCCAATCAAGATACTCACGAGCACGAGACAAGTCCAGGGGCTTTTTCCATAACTCCGCTCTAAGGTTCCGCACCGACGGTCAACGGCACATACGTAGACGCGGATGCTGGGCGGCAGTTTGGGGCGGTATAATCGAGCGGGTGACCCGGCGACTGGTCAGCGCCGCTGTTCGT
>VGTH01000032.1 GCA_016874755.1 Deltaproteobacteria bacterium
CCTCAGTGTGCTTTTCTCTCATCGGCGTATCCTTTCCTGCCTGCGCCAACAGGCAGCCTTTCGTTTTTAGATTCGCGAAAGGGTACGCCTACCTATTTCCTATTTCCACACGCTTTGATCATAGCTCGGAGCTAAAGCCCTATTTAGCTAAGCAGGTCTGCTTCACCTATCTCGAGCCGGGGGATCCGCAAAACAGCGAAGATCTGATGACGGTGGGGTATCTGATGGACTTGGCGACCCAGGCGGGCTACGAGCCGCGGATCATGCGCATCGACGACCTCGGTTGGGACCCGGACCAAAACTGTTTCGTCGGTATCGAAGACCAACCGCTGCGCAGCATCTTTAAGCTCTACCCTTGGGAGTGGCTGCTCAAGGATGAATTTGCCGCCCAGCTGCTCGCCAACTATCCGTTCACCCAATGGATCGAGCCAATTTGGAAGATGCTGCTTTCCAACAAGGGCATCCTCCACATTCTCTGGGAGCTGTTTCCCAACCATCCGAACCTGTTGGAATGCTATTTCGACGGCCCGCGCAGGATGACGAACTACGTCAAGAAACCGTTATTCTCGCGCGAGGGCGCCAACCTGACGATCAAGACAAGTGTCAACGAGCAGATGACGGAAGGTCCCTACGGCGCCGAGGGGTTCGTCTATCAAGCGCTGGCACGTGTGCCGAACCTAGACGGCGGCTTTCCGATCTTAGGGAGTTGGGTCATCGATGGAACGGCGGCCGGCCTGGGCATCCGCGAGTCGAAAACCCCGGTGACCGACAATCTGAGTTGCTTTGTGCCGCACCTCTTCGAGTGACGCGCGCTTATTTGAAAATCTGCTTCAACCGCGCCACCAAGCCGCTTTCGAGCTGCAAGACATTTAACACGCTTTTCTCCAGCTCTTCGCCATTGAGCGGGTTGATGTCGATGTTGCCCTTGTGCGCTTCGGCGAGAAAATCCGGGTCTTTCATCGTCTCAGTAAACGCCCGGCGCAAGGCCTGCACGCGGTCCTTCGGCGTGTTAGGCGGCAACACGTAAGGCCGCACCGAGGCGCCGTGGGCCTGCGCGACGGCGCTGAATATCCTGCGACCGTCTTCAGTTTTGATCAGATCGCCGGGCAAGGCATACTTGGTCAATTCAGGATGGGACTTCCCCGCCAGCTGCAATACGATATTCAGCATGCCGCTGTCCATCTCGTTGCGCCAAGTGGAGCGCGTCGACTGCCAGGAATTGGTGATACCGAGAACTTCGCCATTGTTGAACGCCAAGCGGATGTCCGCCGTGCCTTTGTAGCCGGCCACCAGCTGAATCGGCAGACCCATGACGTCGCGCGCCACCGCGGTCAGGTCGTCGGTGCCGGCGCCGAAACCAGCGCCGCCGAACTTCACCACCGTCTTCGCCGCCACCCATTGCTGAATGCTGGTGAAGCCGGTGTTTTTGTGCAAACCGAGAATAAAATTGTCCTGCGCCGGCGCGCCAATATATTCGAACCTCTTGGCGTCAAACTCGATGCCCGGCTTGCCCAAAATCTGCTGCAGAAACAGACCGCCGATGAAATGGCCAACGGTCAAACCCTCGGCCTTGGCAACACGAAAAATATGGTTCGCCGAAATCATGCTGCCAGCACCGCTCATGTTCTCGACCACGATCGTCGGGTTGCCCGCCACGTGCTTGCCCATGTGGCGCGCAATCAAGCGCGAGTAGGTGTCGTAGCCGCCGCCCGGCGGAAAGCCGACGACGATGCGCAAGATCTTGCCGCGGTAGAACTGCTCCTGGGCAGACACTGCGCCGAGACCGATCAAGAGACCTGCCAAGGCAACAACCAAGAAAAGAACACGTTTCAGCATGGAGATTTTTGCCCCTTTTTGGTGAACTCACCGACAAGACTATGCCGCCACTGTCATTCTGAGCCGAAGCCGAAGAATTCGCTTCAACCGAACGGTTTTGCCTTTGTAAAAACCGTCGTCGGGCGTCGCCGCATGGACATGGGCCGCCAGCCACGCCACCACCAACACCGCCGCCAAGAGTCTCGCCGCCTGGATTGCTTTATTAGCGCTCCGATCCATGTAGCTTAGACGCCCCGGGTCGTTTCTCTATCAACGGGCCAGGCCGTTTTCAACGCTTTTGCCGAACTTGCCAATGAAAAAAGCCGGTTATAAACAGAACCCTGACGTCGCTTCGCCGTTTATCGCCCGCGCTCCGGCGATTTTTCACCTCGATGGCGCGCGCGCGATGAATGTCTGGTAGGCGCTTGGGAGGAGCCAGATGAAATTGACAATCCTTGGATCGGGCACCAACCTGCATCCGACTCGCGCGGCGGCGGGTTACCTTCTCCAGACCGACAACCTGATGCTCTTGGACTTCGGACCGCGCACGTTGAGCAACTTGCTCAAAACCGACGTCAACCACCACCACATTACGCACATCCTTTTCTCTCACTTTCACGCCGATCATTTTTCTGACTTCATCACGTTCTTTTTCGACGCCGTGATCTACGCGAAACACCAGGGCGGTGTTCGTCCGGACCTAACGATCATCGGTCCGCGGGAAACCAAGAAACTCATGCGCGCGATCATGACGAGCTTTCCCAGTTTTTCACCGCCGCCCTTCGGCGTCACTTTCAAAGAAGTCGGTGACCGCCGATTCACCATCGGAGATACGACCGTCACGCCGCGAACGATGACCCACGTGCCCGACCTCCATGCGGTCGGCTATCGTATTGACTATCGCGGCCAGGCAGTTGCCTACTCGGGTGACACCCAGTACTGCGACAACGTCGTGCGGCTTTGTGCTGACGCCGACGTTGGCGTGCTCGATTGTTCTTGGCCAGCCAACAAACCAGGTCCCGCCCATCTCCACGCACGCGATTGCGGACGCGTTGCGAGCGAAGCGGGACTCGGCCGTCTCGTACTCTCACACTTTTATCCGATTGCCGAACGCTACGACGTGAAGGGTCAGGCCGGAGAAATATTCAAAGGCCCGATTGTGATGGCCCGAGATAGATTGGCAGTCAAGTTTTAGCTTTTGCTAAATTCACGCGCGGCTTTGGCAAGATTCTCCGTCGTGCCGACGTCGAGGCAAGCGGTTTCCGCAAACTTGACGCTCTGGAACATAAGGCCCGCCTTGAGCGCCTCCTGAAACACCGCCCCAACCGCCAAATCGCCGCCGGGATCGTTGGTTTTGTTCGCCCAGCGCGACAGGTTTCGGCGCGTCTCCTCGGTCTGTAAGAACCGGTGCAAAAACTCGGTGAACCGCGGCGTCCAGACCGCACAGTCCCATCCATGGGACAAAGCGGTCTGCGCCGGCTTCATGACGATGGCACGGATGCGGCCGTCTCCATCGGTATCGACCATGTCCCACAGATGGCGGTGTTCGATTTGCTGTAAGCCTAAGACGACGTCTGCACCGGTGGCATCTTGCTGTGCGATCAAGCGGGCAAATGCGTCTTGCGGCTCAAAGAGGATATCGGGGAACCCAAAGGCCACTCGATAGGAGGCCAGGAAGGCATACGCGCGGTCGATCGTGTCCGGCGGGCCGAGCGAGCCGGAATCACGACATAGGCCAATGACAGGCCGACATCGCAGCCTTCCTGCAAATAGGCGGGAATGTCCCATTTGCCGTCCCTAAGGACTATTACCGTCCGGGTAATTCCGGCGTGCCGAAACTTCTCCAGCAGGTATTCCACCGCGACTTTCGGCCTCGCCACGCCCGTGCGCGAATCGATCACCTGCCCGACCGGCACAATCTCTTTGCTGCATTGGAGCGGCTGCAAGCGCGTCCCGCGGCCGGCAGCTGGGATGACTCCCACAACCTCGAGGTCCGAGTCGGCAGTCGAGGGCTGAGACGAAGAACTCATAGACTATGGATTGTGCCGAAACTCCATCCAGCACCCGGCGACGAGCTATAGTCTCGGACCTACGCGAATCGCTTGTAAATCGCGTCGGTTTTGGCCGCCATGATGAAGTCGTTTTTATGCAGGTTCTTGATCTTGTGGGTCCACCAGGTAACGGCAACCTTGCCCCATTCGGTGGTGAGCCTGGGATGATGGCCCTCTGCTTCGGCGGCCGCGCCGACGGCGTCAGTGAAGGCGATGGCGTCTTTGAAGTTCTTGAACTTAAACAGGCGATCGAGCTTAGGGATGTTGTCTTCGGTGACCACCTTCCACTCGGGGATCTTCGGTTGCAGCTCTTGCATCTCCCCGGGCGTCACCGAGGGTGCGCCAACCCGACAGGCTTCACATTTCTGTTCAGTCAGTTCTTCCATGTTCGACTCCCAGGATAAATCTCGCGCAGACCGCTTGGGTCAATTCTCTCTCTTTGCGAGCTTTGCGGCTTTGCGCGAGGCTTTCCTTCCCTACAATTTTGGCATCACGGCTTCGGCAAACAGCTGCATGGACTCTTTCACATGGCCGTGGGGCACGGTGCCGATATTGAACCAGGTTAGAAGCTGTGTCGCCCCAGTTCTTTGCTGGAGCTCTTTGATCTTTTCGACAGAAGACGCGGTATCGCCAATCACGGCGTGCTTGGCGCAGACGACGTCATAGCCGACCACGCTGCCGGCGGCGGTGCGCAGACGCGCTGGCAACTCTTGGCCCCGGCGCACCAGCCAATCGGTATAGTCTAAGCGCAGATCGAGAATAGTCTTGAAGTAGCTCATCACGCCCGCCTGGGCGCGCGCTTCGGCTTCAGCCGTCGTCTTCGCTATATGCATCGGCACCAGCAGGCCCAACTCTTTGCCTTTACGGTCGTGGCCGTATTTCTTCAGGCCCGCCCAGTAGGCATCGGCGAACTCATACACTTGATCGGGAGCCCGGGTATGAATCGGCAAAAACAGGTTGACACCCAGGCGCGCGCCAACGTCGACCCCGTCGAGGGAACTGGTCGCCATCCAAAACGGCGGCAGCGGTTTCTGCACCGGCTTGGGATTGACGATCACTTCGGGAACCGTGAAGAACTTGCCGTCATAGCTAATTTTCTCTTCGGACCAGCCGCGCCGAATGATTTCCAATCCTTCGACCATGACGTCGTGGGTCGAGCGATGATCGCCGCCGAAACACTCATAGGCGCGGCTATGCGGATGGCCGCCGCCGGCGGCGAACTCCATGCGCCCGCCGCTCACCAAATCGAGCATCGCCGCTTGCTCGGCCAGCTGCACCGGGTGGTGCACCGGTAAAGTATTCACCGCCACGCCCAGGCGCAGCCGCTTGGTGCGCTGCGCCGCCGCGCCAAGCACGACGTAGGGCGCAGACAAGAGTGAGAACTGCGGCTGGCAGTGGATTTCAGCGAGCCAGTAGGTATGGAACCCCAGGCGGTCGGCAAGCTCGGCTTGCTCCAGGAACTCTTCTAACCGCGTCGCTGGCGAAGTGCCGGGCGGGCATTGGATTTCGGTAAATAAACTGCATTTCACGACTGTGCTCTCCCCTTGCCGCAGCTCAGTTACTCACCTTTGTCAAAATCGACATCGATGGATGGCCCGCTGGCACGAGTCTTGGTGCGGAGAAACTGTGAATAACCTTCGAACGACTCCATCGTATGTTCCTCAGTGCGTTCGGTGCCGTCCTGCTCTTCAAGTCGCAGCGTGACTTGATCGCCGCGGCGGCGCATCCCTGCAAGCCGCATGCGGCGCAGATCGATATAAGCGCCAATGGTCCGCAACCGCGTCGACAGCTTGGCGAAATCCGGCGCTTGATCGGGCACGCGGCGCTGTCCCTCGCCGCGATAGTTGAGCCATTCGATGTCGACGGGCGTGTAAAGATACAACGCCTCATCGATGTCGTCTTCCCAGATGCCGCGCCACCAGCGGCGCAGCGCTGAGCCCGCGATCGGTTTCTGGGTGGTACGGTTGCGCACTTCGTAATTGCGCTCGATGACCAACAGATCGAAATCGACAATCCGCTTTTCTTCAAGCGACTGCCCGATCGCACGCAGGATGTACGAATAGCTCGCGCGCCGATTCTCCATGATCAGAGCATTGCACCGGTTGAGTCGTTGATGTCGTAAGAAGCGGCACGCCCTAGAGCAAACTTAGCAAATACGGTCAGTAACCCAGCGCGTATGCGACTCGACGCGGGTCCGCCCCTCCCATCCAACAGCTATTTTCTTCGTCGCGCACGATGATTTTGGCACTGCCGAACGACCAGCGGTCGACAATCGCCACCGGGTGACCGCGGCGGCGCAGCTCATCGACAGTTGTGGCCGAATAGCCTTCTTCCAAGCGCAGCGATTCCGGCAGCTGGTCGCGCGGCGGCGTGCCGGGCATGTGGCTCCAACGCGGCGCTTCGACGGCGCTCTGCGGGTCCATCTGCAGATCGACGATGTCGTGAATGATTTGGAAATTGGTTTGCGGCTGCTCGTCCGCGCCCGGGCTGCCGCCCACCATCAGCACTCGGCCATTGCGCAGCACCATGTAGGTATTGAGCGTGTGCGCCGGCCGCTTGCCGGGCTTGAGCGCGTTGGCTTTGCTGGCATCGAGGCCGAAGCTGCACAAACGATTGTTCATGGTCACGCCGGTGTCACCGGCGATGACGCGCGAACCGAAGGGTGCAAAGACGCTCTGAATAAATGAGATCGCATTGCCGTCACGATCGGCAGCGCAAAGGTAGGTCGTGTCGCTGCTCTGATTGGCGACGGGCTTGGAGCGTTGCCGCAGGATTTCTTCGGTTAATTTGCGCCGCTCGGCGGCATGTCCCTTAGAAATCAATTGCGGAATAATTTTGGGGTCGCCAAAAGCCGGATCTTCGAGGTATTGAATGCGATCTTCAAAAGCGAGTTTTTTGGCGGCGATTTGAAAGTGCAGCATCTCCGCCTGGGACATCTGGCCTGAGTGAAACGGCCAGGCCTCGACGATGTTGAGCATCTCCAGGACCATAAAGCCCTGCGACACCGGCGGCTGCTCATAGACCATGGTATCGCGATAGCTGGAGCTCAACGGTTCCTTCCACTGGGCCACCAATGGCTGCAAGTCCTCTTGGGTGAGAATGCCACCCTCCGCTTTGATCGCGGCACAGATCTTGTCGGCCACTTCGCCGGAATAAAAACCGCTGCGCCCGTGGCGCGCGATTTTTTCCAGGACATCGGCGAGACCTTTTTGGATCAGAATATTGCCCGGTTTCGGTTTGCCGAAGGGCTGGCGATACACCCGATCGACGGCGGGAAACTCGGGCGCAAATTCGTTGATGCCTTCGACGAATTCCTGCGCAATCGGAAAGCCGTCGCGCGCGATGCGCACCGCATCGCGCATCAGGAAAGCCAGCTCTTTGGTGCCGTATTTCTTGTGCAGCTCCAGCCAGCCGTCCACCGCGCCAGGCACGGCCACGCTGAGCGGCCCTGACTGCGGCACGGCCTTCAAGCCGCGCTCTCGGTAGTAGTCAATCGTCGCCTTGGCCGGCGCTGGGCCGCTGGAGTTAATCGCTTCGACTTCGCCGCTTTTCTGCATGTATATCAGGGCAAACAGATCGCCGCCCGGACCACTCGCCTCCGGCTTGACGATCGCCATCACGAACGCCGCCGCCAGCGCGGCATCGACGGCGTTGCCGCCTTCGCGCAGCACGTTGACGCCGGCTTGGCAGGCCAGGTGGTGGCCGGCTGAGACCATGCCGTTTTGGCCCATCATGATGGGCCGCGCCGCTTTGGTGAATTTCATGCTGCTTCCATTCCGAGAATCTTAGCGGCATTGCCGCCGAGGATTTTCGCTTTGTCAGTGGCGCTCAGATCGAGGCCGTCGAGTGCCTTGAGGCTATTCTTGACCAAGATCGCACCCTCTTCCGGACCGTAGGGATAGTTGGTGCCAAGCACCATGCGATCCGCGGTAAAAAAATCTTTGACGCAGCGCAGTGTCGATGCCGGATGGTCCGCCGTGTCGACGTAAAAGCGGCGAAATTGATCGAGCGGATTCTCGGTTAGGCCGTATTTGTGGCGAATCTCATCGGTGCGCCCGGTGTAAATATTGATGGCGCGTTGCGCGAAAAACGCCAACACGCCGCCGACGTCGGCGACCACCCAGTTAATTTCCGGAAAGCGCTCCAGCACGCGGCCGTAAACCAACCGCGTCATCGCCACCGTGCTGTCGAAGGCCCAGCCAAAGATCAAGGTCGGCATGATGTCGATGCCCACCGCTTCAGTCGCCAGTGGCGCGGTCGGATGCACGTAGACCGGCAGTTTGTATTTCACCAATCGTTCGTAAATCGGAAACAACTCCTCGCGATCGAGGGGCTGGCCGTTCAGGTTGGCAAAACAGCCAAAGCCGCGCAGTCCCAACGCGTTGACCGACCGTTCCAATTCATCGAGGGAATCTTTGATCGACGCCGTTGGCAAAGTAAAAAAACCGATAAAGCGCTTGGGATGTTGGCGCACAATCGCCGCGATGGCATCGTTGGCCACCCGCGCCATCTTGATGGCATCGTCGCGCCCATAGCGGTCGGCGCCGGGCGCCGGAATCGTCAGCACATGAAGATCGATGCCAAGCTGATCCATCAACTGCAGCCGCTTGTCGATATTCTGCCCCTGAAACGTCGCGGTATTGATGCGGCACTTTAACTGCTTGTCGTAAAAATAATTCATGCCGCTGTGCGGATCGGGCGCTTCGAGCACGACGGCGCCATCGAGCCGCTTCATCTCGTCGATGTAGGCGGCCGGAAACACGTGCGCTTGGAAGTCGATGATCATATAAACCTAATGTGTCACTCTGCGTAGCTGGAAACTCACCGCGAAGACATGGAGAACGCGAAGCTAGGCCAAAGGGAAAACAATTTCCGCACCTCGTGGACTTCGTGTCTTCGCGGTGAAAAATCCCTTACAGGCCGTATAGCGCCCGCGCGTTGTCGTCGAGGATCTTATTGACCACCGGCGCCGGCACCTGGCCGTCTTCTTTCAGTTTGCGCAACGCGAGAATCTCCGACGAGGTGTCGTTGTGACCGTAGTCGGTGCCGATCACCAGCATATCATCGCCGGAGTATCGCAACACGGTCGGCAGGTCGTCGTCAGTCTGGCAGGCCACCCAAATTTTATTTTTGCGCAGCACCTGGCTCTTGTCGACCTTGGTCCCGCCGCGCTCATAGCGGCGCGCGTAGTCGTGAACGACGTAGGGAACCCACTGCGCGCTCACTTCGATAAACGCCCATTTCGTTTTGGGAAACTTTTCGGGGATTTTATAAAAGATCAACGAATGAAACGAGCCGACGACCGCGAGCTTGAAGCGGTTGAAGCCGCATTCGTCGGCAAAATAGTCATGCACCGCGAAGCTGCCGGTCGCCGAATGCACGCAAATCGGCAGATCGAGTTTCCCCGCTTCTTCGTAGAGCGGAAAGAAATAGGAATCGTGCAGCCGCTTCTCGCCTTCGAGGCCGCGAATAAAAATACCGCAGGCGCCGTTTTCTTTGGCATGGCGCGCCTCTTTCAAAGCTTCGTCCATGGACAACAACGGCAGCACTGCAACCCAACGCAGGCGATCGGGCGCTTTTTTCCAGATATCGATCAGCCAGCGATTGTAGCTGCGCGTCACGCCAAGCTCGACATCGGGACGTTTGGTAAACGGTCGCAGGAACACCGTCGGGTAGAGCACCTGGACGTCGACGTTTAACTCATCCATATGTTTCAAGCGCGCCGCGATATCTTCCATTTCGCGCGATTCACGCGTGGTGTCGTCGTAGCCGACGTTGCGCGCTTTGCCGAGATAGGTTTCATCGATCAGCCACGATTCCCCGCCCGAAGTCGGATCACTGGGCGTCGGCACAATGCGCGGCCGCAGGGCGCGCTCCGATTCCAACATATAAGACCAAGTCCGCTCGGTCTCCAAAACATGTGCGTCTGAGTCGATGACTGCCATAATCAAAGTCCTCCTAATCTCGGCCCCGTGCCGCGCGCCGGCGGCTGCCTGCCGGCCTTCTCGGTTTTCGATCCCACTGAATTATTGCACCCCTGGCAGGTATAGTCGTACAACTCGCCGTCGGGCAATACCAGCAGCAAGCGCTGGCGCACCGGCATGGCGCGCTTGCACTTGTCACAATAGAGAACGCCGCGTTAAATTCGCCAAACTGCTCCGCCATAGGTTACTCGGATATTTTCGCGCAAAGAACGCCAAGGCCGCAAAGTTTCGGAACCAACTGAATTTCTTTGCGACCTTTGCGCCTTTGCGCGAGGCTATTCTCAGTGCTCGGCCTGCTTTCTCGCCTTCGCTTCTTTAATCACCTTCTCGGCCAAGTGCGCCGGCAATTCTTCGTAGTGGGAAAACTCCATGTGAAACTCGCCGCGGCCGCTGGTGATCGAGCGCAGATCGGGGGCGTATTTCAACACTTCCGCCATCGGCACTTTCGATTTGATCACCTGGGTGTGCCCCTTGGTGTCCATGCCGAGCACTTTGCCGCGCCGGCTGTTCAGGTCGCCGATCACGTCACCCATGCAATCGTCGGGCACCGTCACTTCCATGCTCATCACCGGTTCGAGCAAGACCGGCTTGGCTTTTTCCACGGCGTTGCGAAAGCCCATGGAGGCGGCGATCTTGAAGGCCATATCTGACGAATCGACGTCATGATACGAGCCGTCATAGAGCGTTACTTTGACATCCACCATCGGATAGCCGGCCAAGTGGCCATGGGTCATCGCCTCGCGCACGCCCTTTTCCACCGCAGGTATATAGTTGCGCGGAATCGCGCCGCCGACGATCTCGTCGACGAACTCAAAGCCAGCGCCCGAGGGGAGCGGTTCGATTTTTATCCAGGTGTCGCCAAATTGGCCGTGGCCGCCGGTCTGCTTCTTCAAACGGCCTTGGGCGCTCGACTTACCGCGAATGGTTTCCTTATAGGGCACCTTCGGCGCTTTGAGCACGACTTCGGCGCCGTACTTGCGCTTGAGCTTTTCGACGATGACCTCGACATGCTGTTGGCCCATGCCGGAAAGAATGAAGTCGCGGGTTTCCTCGTCGCGATGGAGCTCGATGGTTTGGTCTTCCTCCATCATCTTGTGCAAGCCCTGCGGCAACTTATCTTCGTCAGCTTTGCTTTTGGGTTCCAACGCAAAGGAAATATTCGGCGAAAAATGCACCGGCGCGGCATACTGGATCGGCGCCTTCTCATCGCACAGCGTATCGCCGGTGGCGACGTCTTTGAACTTGGCCACTGCAACGATCTCACCGGCCACCGCGTCTTTGATCGCTTCCTGCTTCTTGCCTTCCAAACGAAAGAGATGGCCAGTGCGCTCCTTCACCTGCTTGTTGGAGTCATAGATCGGCGCATCCTGGGCCAGTTTGCCGGAAAGAATCTTCAGCACCGAGAGCTTGCCGGCGAAGGGATCGATGATGGTCTTGAACACGTAGGCTGAGAATGGCGCATCGGCGGCACGCGGCCGTTTTTCCGTTTCGCGAGTGACCGGGTTGGTCCCTTCGATGGCTCCTTCGTCGAGCGGCGATGGCAAATAGTCCAGCGCCGCGTCCATCAACTGGGCAATGCCGATTTGCCGCGCTGCCGAGCCATAAACGATCGGAAACAGCGTGCGTTCGCAGGTCGCCTTGCGGATGGCTTTCTTAATTTCTTCAGCGCTCAATTCTTGACCGTCGAGATATTTTTCCAACAGGGCGTCGTCGGTCTCGGACACCGCTTCCAACATCTTTTGGCGCATGTCGTCCGCTTCGGCCCTGAGATCAGCAGGAACGTCAGCTTCGCTAAATTTGCCGGTGTCGCCGTCGTAGATAAAGGCTTTCATCGTCAAGAGGTCCACCACACCTTTGAACTCAGCCTCGGCACCGATGGGCATTTGCAGATGGACGCCCTTGGCTTCGAGATTCTTAAGTACCTCATCGACGCGCTCGACCACCCCGGACTGCTCGTGATCGACTTTGTTGACGAAAATAATTCGGCTCACGCCGTCGTCATTGGCTTGATTCCAAAGCCGCTCCGCTTCGACCCGCAGCCCCACCGAAGGATTCAGGACAAAAACCGCTCCATCGACGCCACGCAAACAATGAAAAGCGTCGGCAAGAAACGCGGCATAGCCTGGCATGTCGACCAGGCTTAATAAATGTTTTTTCCAATTGATGGAGTGGAAGGCGGACGAGATCGAAACATGGTGCTTGATCTCTTCGGGCTCGTGGTCCAAGACCGACGTGCCGTCCTGTACTTTTCCCAGCCGCTGAGTCGCCCCCGCCGCAAACAGCATCGCCTCGCCGAGCGAGGTCTTGCCCGCGCCCCCGTGACCCAGAATGCCGACGTTACGAAGTTTTTCGAGCTCCGCTACAGCCATAACTGAGATTCCCCTCCTTCAGGATCAATCTATTTTTGCGCTCGCGTTTTTACTTCTTGCAGTGAGTTCCTTTCATAGATCAGCCTCAGCCCCTCCAGCGTCAGAAATTCATCGACTTCATGGATCGTCGAACATTCCGACGCGACCAACGGCGCCAAGCCGCCGGTGGCGACCACTTTGGCGTCGATGGCATGTTCTTTTTGAATGCGCTCCACCAGGCCGTCGACCAGGCCGACGTAGCCGTAAAAGATTCCCGCTTGAATCGAGGTCACGGTATTGCGTCCGACAACCTCCTTGGGCTTGACAATTTCGATGCGCGGCAGCTTCGACGCCCGTTGAAACAACGCTTCGAGCGAAATCGACAGACCGGGCGCGATGGCGCCGCCGACGTACTCGCCTTTTTTGGAAATCAGATCGATGGTCGTCGCCGTGCCAAAATCAACGACGATGCAGGTGTCATGATACTTTTCGTAGGCGGCGATGCCGTTGACGATGCGATCCGCGCCGACGTCTTTGGGGCTCTCGTAGAGAATCGGCATACCGGTCTTGATGCCCGGGCCGACAATGAGCGGCTCCAGTTTAAAAAATTTCTGCGCCAGCTCCTGGATGACCGTCAGCATCGGCGGCACCACACAAGAGACCACGATGGCAGTGATCTGATTGGGCCGAATCGCCGCGTTTTGCACCAGCTGCGTGATGATGACACCGTACTCGTCGGCGGTGCGCTCGGCGACCGTCAAGAGCCGCCAGTGGTTCACCAGTTTGTTGCCCTGGTAGAGGCCCAGAACGATGTTGGTGTTACCGATATCGATGGCTAACAACATGCGGTTCAATCTTCCACAGGAATCACGTCGCCGGCCAAAATCCGCTCCCGCGCGCCGTTTTCGCGCTCGATGATCAACGCGCCGTCGCGGTCGATGCCCTGGGCGTGGCCGACAATGGTTTGGTCGATCATCTCCACCCGAACAAGGCGCCGATGCAAAGCAAAATAGCTCTGCCAACGCGCGGCAACGGCGGCAAAACCCGACTCCTGGAGAATTCCATAACACCTGTCGAGGTCGTGAATCAATCGGCAAATGAAGGATTCGCGGTCAACTGGCTGGCCGCGTAATTCCAATAAAGAGCTGGCGCGTTGGCGAATTTCCTCGGGCATGGCGCGCACTGGAAAATTGAGGTTCACCCCGATGCCGAGAATGACAAATTCCAATCGCTCGGCGCTGCACGAAGACTCGGTGAGAATGCCCGCCAACTTCTTGCCGCCGACCAGAATATCGTTGGGCCACTTGATCGTCGGCTGCATTGGAATGAATGCGGCAACGGCATCGGCCAACGCCACCGCCGCGGCGAGGGTGACTTGCGGCGCATCCACCGGCGCCAGTCGCGGGCGCAAAATGAAAGATATGTAAAGATTGACAAACGGCGGCGACACCCAGCTGCGGCCCAGCCGGCCGCGCCCGGCGCTCTGCTGCTCGGCGATGACGATCTCACCATCGGCTGCGCCGTTTTCAGCCAGCTGACGGGCGACTTTGTTGGTAGAGTCGGTTTCTAAGAGATGATGGAGGTTTGCGCCGAGGCGCGTTGTGACGAGGCCGGCTTGAATGCGCGAGAGTTGTAATGATGAGTCTGGCATGTTTCACCACGAAGGTACGAAGGACACGAAGTCCGGAATGAGACTTTCTCGATTTCCTCTTAACTTCGCCTCCTTCGTGTCTTCGTGGTGAGTCCGATCCTTACACATTCATCGTAATCTTCATGTTGAAGTCCACCACGGGAGCGGAGTGGGTCAATGCGCCGGAGGAAATAAAATCGACGCCGGTCTCGGCGACCTGGCGGATCGATTCCAACGTGATACCGCCGGAGGCCTCGACCCAGGCGCGCTTGTTGACGAAATTTACCGCCTCGGCCATTTGCGGCAACGTCATGTTATCGAGCATGATCACGTCGGCGCTTGCCTCGATCGCTTCCTGCACCTGTTTCATGCTGCCGGCTTCGACTTCGACCTTAGCCATAAACGGCGCATGGCGCCGCACCGCTTTCACCGCTTCGCCAATCGAACCGGTCGCCTCGATGTGATTGTCTTTGACCAGGGCGGCATCGTAGAGGCCAATGCGATGATTGGTGCCGCCGCCCATGCGCACGGCATATTTCTGCAACGTGCGCAGCCCCGGTGTGGTCTTGCGCGTGTCGAGCACCTTGCACGGAAAGTCTTTCACTGCATCGACAAGTTTTTTCGTCAGCGTCGCCGTGCCGGATAGCTGCTGCAAAAAATTCAGCGCCGTGCGCTCGCCGAGGAGCAGCGCGCGCACCGGGCCGACGGCCTCTGCGGCCACCGTTGCGGCGGTCACCGACGCGCCGTCCTTGACGAAGTGGTGGATCTGCACCTTCGGGTCGATGAAATAAAAAATCCGCTCGAGCAGCACCAGACCGGCAACGACCCCGTCTTTCTTGGCGCGAAACAATCCCTTGCCTTGGGCGTCGGCGGCGATGGTCGCCATCGTCGCCAAGTCGCCGGCGCCGATGTCTTCGTCCAACGCGTCGCGGATCAAGCGCTCGATTTGCGGGCTGACTAGAATATCCATGTCCGTTAGCTCCTTCCGGCTTGGATTTCGTGAATCTTTTCCAAGCTGCCTTTGAGCGCGCGCAGCTTCTCCTGATATTCGTTCATCTTGTCGCGCTCTTTTTGAATGACATCTTCCTTGGCTTTGGCAAGAAAATCGTTATTGGCGAGTTTCTTTTCGACCCGCACGAGCTCGCCCTCGATTTTGCCGACTTCTTTGCTCAGGCGCGCCTTTTCCTCGTCCAAATTGACCAGATCGTCGAGCGGCAAATAAATTTCCGTCGCCCCGACGACTGCCGTGGCCGCGCCCTTGGGCCGCTCGCCGCTGGCAAGATAATCAGCCGAACCCACCCGAGCCAGGGAACGCAGATAGGGCTGCTGCCCGCGCAGAAAAACAAGCTCCGCCTCTTGGCCGTAGAAGATCACCTTGACTTCTTTGCCCGGCGGGCAATTCATCTCGGTGCGCAGGTTACGAATCGCCCGCACGACACCCATCAGAGACTCCATCTGCTTCTCGCATTCAGCGTCGCTCCAGGCGGCCGTCGCGCTCGGATAACGTTGGATCATGATGCTCGGGCGCTTCTCGCCCAGGGTTTGCCAGATCTCCTCAGTGACAAAGGGCATGATCGGGTGCAGCAGCAGCAGGATCTGATCGAGCAGCTCGAGCAACAAACGCCGGCTCTTATCGGGATCTCCGCCGAGGGTGCCGTTGAGCGAGAGCTTGCTCATCTCGATGTACCAGTCACAGAACTCATGCCAGGTGAACTGATAGAGCAAGTTGGCAAAATCGTTGAAGCGATAGCTTTCCACCGCCTCGCGCGCTTCGCGAATCGTCGCCGCCAAGCGCGAACGGATCCAGCGGTCGGCCAGCGACAGATCGTCGCTTGCGAGCCCGCTGGCGCCATTGGCGCCATGACTCTCGTCGAGATTCATCTGGACAAAGCGCGCGGCGTTCCAAAGCTTGTTGACGAAATTCTGATAGCCGGAAATGCGCTCTTCGGCCAACTTGATATCGCGTCCCATGGCCGCCATCGCCGCCAGAGTGAAGCGAAACGCATCGGTGCCGTACTTGGCCATGATGTCCAAAGGATCGATGACGTTGCCCTTCGACTTCGACATTTTCTGGCCATGTTCGTCGCGCACCAGAGCATGAATATAAACATCTCGGAACGGCACGTCGTCCATGAACTTGAGCCCCATCATGATCATGCGCGCCACCCAGAAAAACAGAATATCAAAACCGGTGACCAGGGTTGAGGTCGGATAGAAGTTTTTCAGATCGTCGGTCTGGTCCGGCCAACCCAGCGTCGAAAAAGGCCAGAGTCCCGAGGAAAACCAGGTGTCGAGCACGTCGGGGTCTTGCAGCAACTCGCCGCCGCCGCAGTGCGGGCAGCTCTTCGGCGCTTCGCGCGCGACGATCGGTTTGGCATCCTTCGCGAGGATGTACTCGCCGCCAGCGCCCTGGATGATGTTTGCGCCGTCGCAGCGCCGGCAATACCAGGCGGGAATCTGGTGGCCCCACCAGATCTGCCGCGAAATACACCAGTCTTTGATGTTCTCCATCCAGGCGAAATAGGAATTGGCCCAACCTTCGGGAATGATGCGAATGCGCCCGTCGCGCACCACCTGCAGCGCCGGCTCGGCCAATGGCTTGATGTCGACGAACCATTGCGGCGTCAGATAGGGCTCGATGACGGTATTGCAGCGATAACAATGGCCCACCGCGTGGCGATGCGGCTCGGCTTTTTCAAGAAAGCCTTTTTCTTTGAGCTCTTCGACGATCAGTTTGCGCGCTTCGACCGGGTTCTTGCCGCGGTAGCGCGCGATCCAATCGCCCTGTTCGCCGCGCGCGGTGAAAGCCGCAGCGTCGATCTTGCCATCGGCATCGAAGATGCTGATCTTGTCGAGGCCAAAGCGCGCACCGATTTCGAAGTCGTTGAAATCATGCCCCGGCGTGATCTTGAGGGCGCCGGTGCCGAACTCTTTATCGACGTAGGCGTCCGCGAGCAACGGCACGACTCGGCCGGTGATCGGCAAGCGAATTTTTTTACCGGCTAATCCACGATAGCGCTCGTCTTCCGGATGGACGGCGACTGCCGTGTCGCCCAACATGGTTTCCGGCCGTGTGGTCGCGACGATTAGCGCTTGGTTTGGATCGTCGGCCAGCGGATAGCGAATCTGCCAGAGGCTGCCGTCGCGGTCCTCGTGCACCACTTCAATGTCGGCAAGCGCAGTCTTGCAGCGCGGGCACCAATTGATCAGCCGCTCGGCACGGTAGAGCAGTTTGTCATCCCACAGCCGCACGAACGCCTCGCGCACGGCGCGCGACAGCCCTTCGTCCATGGTAAACCGCTCATGCTGCCAATCACAGGAAACGCCGAGAGCTTTTAGTTGATGGAGAATCGTGTTGCCGGCCTCTTGCTTCCACTGCCAAACCCGCTCGATGAATTGCTCGCGGCCCAATTCGGCGCGGGACACGCCTTTTTGCGCCAGCTGTCGCTCGACGACGTTTTGCGTCGCTATGCCAGCGTGATCGGTGCCCGGCACCCAAAGCACCCAGGCGCCGTCCATGCGCTGATAGCGGCAGAGAATGTCCTGCAGCGTATTGTTCAGCGCATGGCCCATGTGCAGCGAGCCGGTCACATTGGGCGGCGGAATGACGATGGAAAAGCTCTTGGCACCGCTGCCGGCGGGGGCGAACAAACCGGCCTCGGTCCAGCTAGCGTACCACTTGCTCTCGATCTCTTTGTGCGAATAGGCTTTGGCGAGTTGCATGGCCTAATTTATATTCTTCCTTTAATCAAACTAATCTTCCTCGACGATCTCGGTGAGCTCGATGACCCCTGCCGGCTGATCTTCCACAAGCGGCGCCAGCGGCGCCTCGGCTTTCTGCTTCTTAGTCGGCACTGGGCGTGCCCCGCGCTTCGGCCGTTCCGTTTCCGGCGCTTCCACTGCGGCGCCAGTCTCGCTGCTAAAACATTGGCGCAGAGCCGTTTTCAAGCCATCTCTACCGATCGGCGCCTGCAAGCGCGCCAGTCCAGCACGCTCAGCCATTGGGACCCCTTCGACGCCATCGATCAACACCATGGGCAGCGACGCACTGCGCAGCGCTTCTAGAGTTTCTTCGGTTAGGGCACCGGTTTCCTGCAACGCCGCAAGATCGACAACTAGCGCGTCAAACTCTGCTGCAGCAATTTTATTGTCGAGCCGGGCAATCGATTTCACGTCATGTTCCGGCGCCAGCGCCGCAAGCAACGCATGCCGCAGCATGCGCTGCGGTTCTATCACCAAGATTCTGCTCATAGGCACCCGTTAAATTGGCGTTTATCTTGACAACGCCCTGAACCCCAAGTTACAAAGAATCCGGCAATTGTGAGACCCATGTTTGAGCGAAAGTGGCGGAATTGGCAGACGCGCAGGACTCAGGATCCTGTGGGGTAACACCCGTAGGGGTTCAACTCCCCTCTTTCGCACCAAATCACCTGCTTTTTAGCACACAAGTCGAAGATTCTCTATTCTCTTTGGGCGATTCTCAAAACTAGCCGCCGAAGCTGGTGACGACCGTCCTAGTCAAGACGCGAGATCAAACCTGCGGATACGTGCCGGCGCAAGCCGGCGCGGGGGCGCAAGTGCCAAGCAAGATAGAATATGAGTGGGTTAGTTAGCTAAAGAAGAGTAGAACAAAATAGCAGGGCCGTGCCCGGCAATCCCCGAACGCGGTCCCTGCTGGTGCCGTTACATGCTGGATTCGGACACCGAGGTTGCGGCTACGCCGGCCTCGAAGGCATCGAGCGCCCACGGACAGCGGATGGCGAGCCAGGGATTTTCGCCGAGCAGCTTTTTCAGAATGCCGCGCGCCCGCTCATCGGTGGGTTCCGCTTTGGCCGATTCGGTCAAAGCCCACGCCGCACCCAATGGGTTACTCTGTCCCATGAGACTAATGCCCAGGTTGCGGTAGGCGCTGGCGCGCGACCAATCGAGCTCCAGAGCCTTTCGGCAGTGGCGTTCGCCTTCTGGGTAGCGACCCAACGAATTCAAACAGAAACCTATATTATTGAGCAGCACGTATTTGATCTTGCTGGTCGTCGGTTCCAGCGCCAGCGCGGCGTTAAAATGTTTGACAGCGTGCTCTAGATCTTTCTCGTCAGTGGCGATCTGACCGAGCGCAAGAAAGCAGTGGACTTTGTGCTCGCCGTTCTCACTGGTCCCGACAAAGCGTTGCAACAAGGCTTTGGCGGCATTGAGCCGATCCATGCCGCGATAATAACCTACAACAAACAACATCCAGCGAAAGTACTCGTCCGGTGTCGAGCTCTTTTGCAAACGCTCGAGCAGCATCTTCTCAGTGTGCTGGGTCGGCGTATCGGTCGATGAAGGTAAGTTTTTCTTTTCGTCGTTATTCATGGTCTCCGGTAAGAGCAACGCCGATACCAGGGACCAAAGCGACTCTAAAATGCGAAATTGCGCTCTCCCCTACTAAATAACTCAAACCGGTTGGGTGTTGGATTGGAAATCGCTCAGAACGCCGACTGAGACAGGGCAGCTGCACCCGAGTTGCGGCATGCGCCCCCGGAGTTGACGTCGTTTTTCAACTTTCTTGACAAGAAATCCTGCCTGAACAGCGAATGAGAGCAGTAGACAACTTTCCCAAGGGTTGGTTTGTGCTACAGCGCGAACAGACACCTCGGGTTGTCGTCGACGATCTTTTGATATTGCCCTTCAGTGATCATGCCGCTAGTTCTGAGATTACGCAGCGCCAAGATTTCCGTCGACTGATCATTGTGACCATAGTCGGTGCCGATTGTGATGTTGTCTTCGCCGGAGTATTTCAAGATGTAGTCGACATCATCGTCGGTTTGGCAAGTGACGAACTGGCGATATTCTTTCATCGGGTTGGCGGGCAGCTCCTTGCCCTGGGTTCCCCAACGGCGCTGCAAGTCTTTGACGACGTACGGGATCCAATTGGCCGCTGCTTCAGCCCAGTGAAAACGCAGCTTGGGGAACTGGATCGGCACTTCGCCCATGATGATCGAATGAAATGCGCCGATCACCGGAATGCGAAACTTCCAGAAGCTGCCGCCGCCGTTGTATTGGGACACCATGTCGGCGTTGGCCGGGCTGCCATTGCCGACGTGGACGCCGACCATCATGCCCAGGCGGCATACCTCGTCATAGAGCGGATAGAAATAAGGGTCGCTGATCATGCGCGTGCCCTCGATGCCGCGCATGAAAACGCCGACGGCACCGTTCTGTTTGCAGAAGTTGAGCTCTTCCAGAGATGCCTTCATATCGAGCAGCGGCAAGACACAAATCCAGCGCAGACGCCCGGCGCCCTGTTTCCAAATATCGGCGAGCCAACGATTGTAGCCCTTGCTGATGGCAATCTCCCAGGCCGGTTTGTCACTGATTTGCTCGATGAACATGGTCGGGTAAATCACCTGGATGTCGATGCCGAGCTCATCCATGTGTTTGACCCGTGCCGCGACATTTTCCATCTCGCGGGTCTCTTGCGAGGTGCCCATCACGCGACCCGTGCGGCGCGCCACGTCGTCCATTTCCTGCGCGGTCATGACCACGCGCACAAGACCGCGAATTTTTCCGTCGATGAACCAAAACTCGCCCTTGCCTTCGCCGCGCGGTTTGACGATCACCGGCCGGTATTTCTGATCGGCCTTCTCCATATAGTCCCAAGTGCGTTCACTTTCGACGACGTGTGCATCGGAATCGATGGTTGCCATGATGGAGCCCTCCTCTCTGGCGCGACTGTCGCGCAAATCGGCGCTGGAAGCAAATATTTTCCTCGGGCCATGCGCCTATTTCGCAATGGTGTCCGAAACAATGCGAAAGCTTTTCGCCGGCGCTGCTTTGGATAGATACTCGACCGGCACCGCAATGCTGTTGCCGTCGCGCAACGAGGTAAAATGCGGCGACATGATTTCGATGCCGGCCTCGTTGAACTTGTCTTGGATGTTCTGGTGCAGCTCGGAAAGGATCTCCAGCGATAACCGTGCTTCGGTGGTGAAGATATTCAACTCATAGGCTACGGTGAAATCGTTCAACGCCGTCTGCAAGATAAACGGCGCCGGGTCGTCTTTGACACAGGCCGTGGCTTTCGCGGCGGCGATCAGTCGCTCGTGCACATGCCGCCAGGGCGCGTCGTAACCGATGGTCACCGTCGTGTGCAGGATCAGGCCGGTCTCATCGGTCATACCGCTGTAGGTGATCATATGGTTGCCCAGCACCATGGCGTTGGGAATCGTTACTTCGACGTTCTTCACGGTGCGCACGCGCGTAATCAACAGCGTCTTTTCAATGACGTCGCCAAAGGTATCGGCGATCTTGACGCGGTCACCGACGTTGAATGCACGCATGTAGATCAGCGCCGTGCCGGCGACTAAATTGGCCACCACCGCCGTCGAACCAAGGGAGAGCAGTACGCCGAGAAAAATCGAAATGCCTTGAAACGCCGGACTGCCAAATCCCGGCAGGTAGGGCGACGCCAGGACCACGGCGAAGAGCACAATCAAAAAGCACAATAGCTTTGGAGTGGGCTGTGCCCATTCGGCGTGAAATCCAGGAACGTAAATCGTGCCCTTGTCAATCTCGCCAAGCAGAAAGCGAATAAAGCGCACCAGATAACGCGTGACGATAGCAATGACCAGTATCGACAGCAGGTTGGGAGCAAACCCGATCAATCCGCCGATTAGCTGCTCGACCGGAGTCCAGGCGTAGGGCAGCAGAGTCGCGGCGATGTGCCGACTTGCCGGGAACACGCTCAGAATCGCCGGCACGCAAACATAGAGCGCGATCAACAGCAAAACCAAGCGCACGCCCTGCGACATCCGCCCCAACACCTGCTGCGCTTGATCCGAGAGCTCCGAGTCTGATTTCTGCGCTTGATCCGGTGGGCGATGTTCTCGATGCCACTCCGTGACGCGCCGCTGCACCTTGCGCAGCAGCCAATCGACGATCTTGCTAGCCAACAAAAGTGCGGCAATGACCGCCAATACAAGGCCCAGAGCATAGCCGCTATCGCCGGCCAACAACCACTCCATGCGCTAACTCCGTTCTTTGCAGCTAAATCGATTGAGCTTAGCCTTTATCATTAGGCGGCAAATAAATGCCAGCCGGTTCCCACCACGCGCGTTTCTCATTGACTGTGCTGCGCGCCCAGAGAACTCAGGCCCCCGAGTGAGTTGGTCGGTAAGAAGATCGGCATCTCAAGTTTCGGCGGCGCCACCGAATGGGCGGTGAACCTGGCGTTGAAAGAATGGAATATTCCGCGGGAGTCGGTGACCTTGTTCGCCAACGACGCTGGCACCAATCGGCTTTTAGCGTTGGCGACCAAGGCCGTCGACGCCGCGGTCGTGGCACCGACGGAGAGCGGCGAAGCGGTGCCCCGCGAGTTTCTACAGAAACAGCGCGACCAGGTTAAACGTTTTCTGCAAGCCTATAGCGAAGCGGTGGCGGTCTTTAAAAGCAACCGCGAGCGCAGTATCGCGGTTTACGAAAAGCGGCTCAAACAACTGGACAAGAAAGTCATCGACGAGACCTACGGCTACTTTGCGCCGCAGTTCTTCCTGCCGCCGCGCGTGCCGTTGGACGGCGCCCGCTGTACCATGGAGTTGGTCGCCCAGCGCGCCGCCACTCCGGGCAAAACCGAACCCAGCACGGACAAATTCGTCGACAACAGCATCGTCGACGACCTCGCCGGTGAAGGCTTTTTCAAGTCATTGCCAGCCGCGAAATAGTTTTTCACAAGAGGCTTTGCGACACGCGCGGTTTTTCTCGCTCCGATAAACGCTGTAAAGAGCTGCCCAGTTCTTGGCGCAAGCCTTCGAATCTCGTTGCCACATCACCAATGGGACCCGGCGTGTCGGTGTCGATGGGCCGGGTCACACAGCCCTCGCTGACCTTCCACACTTGCAACGATAGGCGCTCCAACGGCCGGCTAATTCGCGCGAGGAGGCAATAGGCAGCGCCGAAGACTACACAGAGCATGGCTATGATGGCGAGGCTGATCGTCCAGACAAGACGCAGGCTCTCTTCTTTTAAACGATCCTGCCGCACGCCAATGTGCACCATACCGGCGTGGCCTTCGCGTATGGGTGCGCGCAAATCGTAAACCACGGCCCCCTGGAAGGTGACCACCCGCTGACCGTCTTCATCGAAGCTGGGACGCGCAAATGCCGCAGCGACCTCGGGCCGTTTCCCAGTATGCGCCCAGAGGTTTTCCAGGTTGTCGGCAATAACCAGATAGGCGAGCTCTTTTCTCGACAATTGCTTCAATAGGAGCGCCCGTGCTTGAGCGGGATCGTTCGCCACCACATGAGGAGCAACCGCTTCTGCCAACACCGCCGCCAGAGCACGACCCTCACGCACCGGTTGGTGTTGTAACAAGCCCGGAATGGCATAGAACACCCAGCCGATGGCGCTGCCGGCGAAGAGCAGCAGTATCGCCGCACAAGCGACGATTAGCTTACGGCGCAGCAGCGGCGGGTTAGGGCGCACGATCGCGGCACTATCCAAAGTGACAATCGCGCGCGCCGTGCCGCCGGATGCAGCCGCCTCTACTTGACCAGACCCAAGTCGCAACGTTCTGCGGAAGAAAAGCCCCGATAGCACGGCCCCTGTCAGCGCAACGACAGCGAAGATAAGCGGCTTAGAGTCGATGGTAGATAGCCAGCCGCTCGAACGCGAAATTTGATCGACCCAGCGAAGTCCATTGGGCAATCCCGAAGTCATCCCGTGCAAAGCCTCAGGCCCATACAACACTAGAAATACGTTGGCGGTCGCCAAGCACAGCAGCGTGGCGAGAAACAGCGGCGGTAAGAACCTGCGGTTCATTTCTGTTTGGCAGCGTGCTCCAGGTCAATTAGCGATCGTCAAAAAATAGACGATACGGCTTAAGGCCTATTCAAGCAGCCGCAGAAAATTCTTCGGATTTAAAAAGGTGTTATCTGAGGAGTTGAGGCCACGGCATCCTATCGCCGTGAACCCTGAGGATGTAGTGGCTCAAGCCGACCCACGCGCGGCGTCACGCAGCGTCGGCATAATGTGCTCACCCGGCTCTAGAGCACGCTTGCTCGCACTGCCCGCCATCGCTCCATACATGGCCGTGGTGTCAGCGGAGAGGGGACCGACGATGCGGGCCAGCTCGCTAAAACGGATGCCCTGGCGCACGAGGAAAGCAATATAGGTATGGCGAATCACCGCAGCAGTAACCTCCGCGGGATTTTCCAACGCGGCATCGTGCGCCGCATAGGCGATGATCGATTCGATCGGGCTGACTGCGGTGCCATTGGCCGGCGCAAGTTTAATTAACCGCTCGTCGGCTGGCCTCTGCCTGCTTGCGCGCTGCTGGGTTAGCCACTGACAGACCTCAGCGGACAGCGGGATCTCCCGCGGCGCGGCTGCGCCGACGCGCAGCCGCAGAGCCGAAACATCGATATCGGCCCAACACAGCTCGGCCAACTCTTCAGCGTTCACACCGAGCAGCAGTGCGGTTATGGCGAGCCGGCACTCCTCATCAGCGGCGGCCAATAACTTTTTGAGCTCGGCGCCGTTCAGCTCGCGCAGCACGGGCAGCGGCGCCGTGAGCTGGGCTGGCGCCGCGCTGACATCGATCGCCGGCGTTGCTGCAGCAGCGCCGAGGCCGGCGTTTACCACTGTGGGTTGGCCAAGCGGATAGGCTAGCGGCCCCGGCGCGACAACGATATTGAAAGGCTCCGACTTGGGCGCCAACAGGAACTCGGCTAACCACGCGGCTAGGAAGCCCAGCGCCAACGCTGCAGCCAACGCGACCGCCGCGTCGCGCGTGTAATCGGGGCGCCAGGGCGACAAAGGCGTGGCGGCGGCTTCGATGATTTTGAACTGCGGCTTGCGCGAACTCTCGCGCGCCTCCATGCGCACCATCCGCTCGGCACTGCGCCGCTGCGCCAACTCCAAGGCGCTCAACTCCTCTTGCAAGGCTTTGTACTCGCCGAAGCGTCCCGAAAAAGTCTGCGCGACGCTCTCTTCACTCGCCTGCTGGGCCTTGAGTTTCTCCAAGGCATCTTGCGCTTGCGCCGCTTCCTGCTCGGCGTCGGCGAGATTGGCCTGCCAGCTCGACTCTTTTTCCTGTGCCAGTTGCTTTTCCAGTGCGGGAATGAGCTTCTGCAGCTTCACCGCCTGAGGCTCACGCTTAAGATAGTTGCTAGTGTAGCGCCGCTCGAGATCGCCCGACTCTTCCCGCGCTTGCAGCAGTTGCTGCTCGAGCGCCGCCAGGTTGGGATTATCCTTGGCATGGGTCGGCCGCTTGCCGGAAGCGATCTGCGCTTTGATGGTGCGCAACTTGGCCTGCGTATTGACGGCCTTTTCCTGCGCCGCGTTCAGCGCCGTGCCCAAACCTTTGGCCCGGGCGAGGGTTGGATTCTCTTCGCGCTCCTGAGAAACGATGCCGTGGCGAGCGCGAAAACTGGCCAGCTCCTTGCGCTTTTGCAGCACCGCGGCATCATACTTGGCCAGCTCTTCCTTGGTCCGCGCGCGCTCTTCTTTAGTGGCGCTGATGAACTCTTCACCGCGCCGCGCCGCGTAGATGGCCATCAAGTTATTGAGCGCCGGCGCCACGAGCTCCGCTCGGCCGCCTATCGCGGTCAGATGGACTACCTGATTGCCCGCCTCTGCGCGCAGCGAGATCATTTTGCGCAGCGCTTCGATGCTTTCCGCTTCAGAGGAAGAAATCGTTAGCCCCTTGGCTGCCAAGCGATCGCGGAGCTCCTCCAGTGCCGGCCGGCTGGTCAGAAACTCCATTTCGGTCAGAAATAAATCGGGCGCTTTGCTGTTGATCAGGGTCGGATCGTTGGCATCGGCCAGAGGCTTTTCCGCCGGTGTAATCGCCAGCTTAGCCAGCGCGCGGTACTCGGCCGGCCGCGAATAGACGTAGAATAACCCGGCGGCAGCTGCGCTTAAGAAAACTGCGCAAAAAACCGGCAGGCGCCAGTTGCGTGGTGGCGCGCGCAGCTCGCCGGTGGCTCGGTCTAGAACATAGGGAAAACGCCGCCTAAATATTGACATACTCAAAAAGCCGATTGCTAAGTTGCGCTATTTTAGACGAAGTCGACAGGAGTTGTCCAAAGGTTCCGAGGAAGGTTTTTTGGCTTGCGTCAGTTGCCCTTCCCCGTTAGATAACTCCCATGTCAATTCTCAAAGTCACCCGCTTGGGCCATCCGGTGCTGCGCACGGTCACGAAAAATCTTACGGCTAAAGAGATCCAGTCGCCGGCCATGCAAAAATTCATCGACGATATGGTCGAGACCATGAAAGAGTACGACGGCGTCGGCCTGGCGGCCGATCAGGTGCATGAATCAAAGCAGGTTTGCGTGCTCGAAGTGGCCGACAACCCGCGCTATCCGAACAAATCGAAAGTTCCGTTGACGGTCCTGATCAACCCCAAGATCACGCCAATTGGCGAGGAGACCGAAGAAGACTGGGAAGGCTGCCTGAGCATCCCCGATCTGCGCGGCCGGGTACCGCGCCACAAGAGCATTCACGTCCAAGCCCTCGACCGCAATGGCAAGTCCGTCGACTTTGTCGCCCACGATTTTCACGCCCGGGTGATCCAGCACGAATATGACCATCTAAATGGCAGGGTCTACCTCGATCGCATGAATGACTTTTCCACGCTGACGTTTTTGCAGGAGTTTGGCCGCTACTGGCTGCGCTGAACAATGTTGTCTTTAGCGAACCGAACAGCTAAAGTCGCGCAATGGATTTTCCGCACCTGCAGACTTCTTTGACGCGGCTCTTGTCGACGCTGTCGCCGACGACGGCGGGTATCATCGATCGCGCCGTTTCTGGCGACGATTTGTCCATCGATGAAGCAACCCACCTGTTCGACGCTGAAGGCTCAGAGCTCCTAGCCTTGGCCGCCGCGGCGGATTATCTGCGCGCACAAACCGTCGGCGATGTGGTTACTTATGTCATCAATCGCAATATCAACTTCACCAACGTCTGCGTCAAAGCCTGTGGTTTTTGCGCCTTTAGCCGCGGTCATTTGGCCGAGGAAGGTTACTTTCTACCCATCGATGAAATCCTGCGCCGCGCCGGCGAAGCGCGCGAACTCGGCGCCAGCGAGGTGTGCGTCCAGGCGGGCCTCGCTCCCGGCATGGAGGGCTGGCACTACGTCAAGCTTTGCCGCGCGTTGAAAGAGGCGTTTCCCGATTTACACATCCATGGTTTTTCGCCAGAAGAAGTACTTTATGGCTCGACGTTGACCGGCGCCAGCATCCGCGAGTATCTCATGGCCTTGAAAGACGCCGGCGTCGGCAGTCTGCCTGGCACTTCGGCCGAAGTGTTGGTCGACGACGTGCGCCAGCAGATATCGCCGGGGCGGATCACCGCCGAGCGGTGGATCGAGCTGATCCAGACGGCGCACGATGTCGGCATCCCCACCACTTCGACGATCATGTACGGCCATATCGAATCGTCGCGCCACAAGGCGATGCATTTGGCGATTCTCCGCGATATCCAGAAGCGCACCGGCGGCATCACTGAGTTCGTGCCGTTAAGCTTTGTCTACGAAGAAGCGCCGATGTCGCAGCGCAAGAAGCTGACCTCTTTGCGCCGCGGCGCCAGCGGTGCGGAAGTGATGAAGATGTACGCCGTGTCGCGCCTCATGCTCAACAACCATATCCCCAACCTGCAGGTTTCCTGGGTCAAAGAGGGCCCCAAGCTGTCGCAGATTGCCCTCCTCGCCGGCGCCAACGATTTCGGCGGCACGTTGATCAATGAGAGTATCTCGACGGCTGCCGGAGCCGGCTACGGCCAATTGATGAAGCCATCGCAGTTCCGCGGCATGATTCGCGAGATGGGCAGAATTCCCGCCGAGCGCTCGACTACGTATCGCAAAGTGAGAGTCTTCGAGACCGAGGAACAGACTGTCGACCTGCTCGACCAGGTGGATGACAACGATGAGCGCTTCGGTTCCTATCAAAATTTGATCCGCCTAAAAGGATACCGCTTTAGAGACTTCTACCGCGACAACAAACAAGCCAAGCAGTAGCGCAGAGTTCTCGCCGTTTCGAGTCTAGGGCTTCCACCTCTCCCACTGCTACAAAACCGAGCGAACAACCCGGAACCTGGAACCCCAAACCCGCAACGATTCAATGCAAGGCGATCCCGCGCAGTTTGAAACCATCGGCAGCCGACTGGGCTTCGAGGTCGCCGAGGAGCGGCCGGGCTATCTGCGATTGACCTGGCAGGGGCCGCGTTTTCCGGCTTTCCTCTGCCTTGGCCTCGCACTCGCACTGCTGTTCATTTCCATTCCCATCGTCCAAGCAATCCAGCTGCGCGGTTTCACCGGCGCGGCCGGCTCGCTCTGGTACTTTCCTTTGATGAACGTGATCCTGTTCGTCATCGCGCTCTATCTCGTGACCCAACGCCGCAGCATAGAAATCGACAGCGCGCAGAAGCGCGTCACGCTGCGCCGCCGTAGCCTACTGCGCGTCCATCACCTGGAAATTGGCTTTGATGAGATCGCTAAGCTAGCCGAAGGCATGGACCAGGTCGAAAGCGGCTTTGCGCTGGCCGGCTCCACCGCCGCACAGACTTATCCGGTGCCGTCCCTGCGCATCATCCATCGCGACGGCACGTCGATACTACTCGATCGCGCCAGCAAACGGCGCATTGAAGCGTTGGTTGGGCGAGTTGGCCACAAGCTTGGCGAAATCGCGAGCCATCTTGGCTAGTTTGGACAAGCCCCTTTCCGAGATCCGCGACGTTGCAAATTTCGTGCTTGATGAGGTATATCGCGGTGCTAGTTACCATTGCGCTGTGGATGCAAAGGCTCCTTAATAAGACTAAACTGGTTCCTGCTCATGGAGAGAGCCGTCATGTATTTCTTTTTCAGTTACTCTCGCCAGAACAACGACAGCTTCCTGCGAGACTTCTTCAATGATTTGAACACCGCCGTGAAGGAACTTGTCGGCGAAAAGAACGACGCCGGGTTCTTCGATCAGAAAGGCTTGGAGCCAGGTGAGTTGTGGGAGAGCGAGCTCGAACAGGCGCTTTCACAAGCGCGTGTGTTCATCGCAGCCGTCACCGCGGGGTACGTCAAAAGCGAATATTGCGGCAAAGAGTGGGCCGCGTTTGAGGCCCGTCTAAGTGCCTATGCCACTGCCAAAAATGTCGTAGCGCCGCCGCTTATTTTGCCTGTCTATTGGCATCCATCCGAAGAGCCATTGCCAGAATCCATTGGCCAGCGCCAATACAAGTTCGGCGATCCCAAAGAGATCTACAATCAGAAGGGTCTAAAATATGTTTATCGATTGAAGCAGCGCTTTGAGATGGAGCAGACCAACTTCGTCGATGCGCTAGCCGCAAAAATCGTCAGCCTATACAAACAATTTGGCAATTTCGATCAGCAGCCTACGGTGCCCAAACTTGCCGACCTGGCCTCGCCGTTCACCCACACAGCGCAGACGGCAGCGCCTGGTGTTCCTGCGGTCGAGGCCAAAGGCCCCAAGCGGGTGCGCTTCGTTTTCGGTGCCGCTAAACCGGGCGAGATTACGGGCGCCGGCAAAAAGAATATTCAACCCTACGGTGCTGGAGGCGGAGAGGAATGGCAGCCCTATTTTCCCGGGGCAAAGAAAATCGGCTCGATTGCGCGGCAAACCGCCGCACTCGACGAGCTGAATCTATGGTCGGAACAGTTGGACATCACTCAGCAACTGCCCATCCAAATCCGCGACGCGGAAAACCAGCGAGAGCTTGTCATCATGTTCATCGATAGCTGGACTGCGGGCCTGCCGCAATATCAAGCCATCCTGCAATCCTTCGATCAACAAAACTATCTCAACTGCAGCGTTATAGTGCCATGGAACGAGAATGATCCGGACAATCAACAAAACAACCAACAATTGCTGGGCGCGCTCAACGCAACTTTCCAGTACCGCACGCGAAATCAGAACGATCTCTACTATCGCCCGCTAATCAAGAATGAAGATGAGTTGCGCAAACAGCTAGTGGACGTGTTGGTGCGCCTGCGCGCCGAGATCATTAACAAATCAAGTCCACCCCAAGGAAATCTTCCCACAAACGGTGGCACCCGGCCGTTGATCGAGGGCCCCGGCAGTTAGCACAACAATGACCAACACCGATAACAGAGCCGGGCGCATCGTCACGTTTTACTCCTACAAGGGCGGTACCGGCCGTTCGATGATGCTGGCCAATACGACATGGCTTCTGGCAAGCGCGGGGCACGACGTGCTCATGGTGGATTGGGACCTCGAAGCACCGGGCCTGCATCGCTACATGGCGCCGTTTTTGACCGACCCACAAATGACCGACTCCAATGGCTTAATCGATCTGGTGGTGGCTTACGCCGCCGATGCCGTCGGCCTCCAATCGAAGGAGACACCAGCCTCAGCCGAGTGGTACCGCAGTAAAGCGGACGTGCTCGAATACGCGGTCAGTATCAATTGGAAATATCAAAGTGGCGGCACGTTGAGCCTGCTTTCCGCCGGGCGGCAAGGTGGCGCTTATGCGACCAAGGTCAACACTTTTAGTTGGCAAAACTTCTACGAACGCTTGGGCGGCCATGCTTTCTTCGAAGCACTCAAAGCCTCGATGCGCGCGAACTTCGATTTCATCCTGGTCGACAGCCGCACCGGCGTCAGCGACACGGCCGGCATCTGCACTGTGCAATTTCCCGATGCCCTAGTCGTGTGTTTCACGCTCAACAATCAGAGCATCGAAGGGGCAGCGGCGGTTGCACGATCGGTGCAAAAACAGAAAGGTCAAGAGTTTCGTATCTATCCAGTACCCACACGTCTCGACAATAGCGAATCAGATAAGCTTCTCGATCGTTGGAAACTGGCGAAGGAGCGTTTTGCTGAGCTATTGCCAACTGGCTACTCTGCCTCCTACTGGGACGACGTGGCCAATCTTTACGTGCCGAAATTTGCTTACGAGGAGATGTTAGCCCCCTTCGCCAATAGGTTTGACGATCCGGCAAACCTTAACCTGCTGACACACTCGTGCCGATTGGTGGCCGCGACGTTCGGCGTCCAAGTAACCCCCGAAGTCATCGACGACGAGGTGCGCAGCAATGTCCTCGATCATTTCGCCGGCCGCGCCGCGGCCTTATCGCCGGAAGAGGCGCGTAAATATGCCGACGAGAAGAAACAGAAAGAGCAGGAGGAGTTTGCGCGCGCGGTTCGTCAAGCGCAGGACGAAACTCGTCTCGCCGAACAACAACAACGCAGCGCGGCGGTCGAACAAGCCCGGGCCCAAGCAAAGCAAGAAGCGGCGGTCGAGCTGAACGCCGCGGTGCGCCGCAAGAGCTGGCAGTGGGCTGCTCTTGCGGCAGCCGTGTTGATTGCAGTCGTGAGTTTGTTCGCCATCACCGACTACCGCAGACGCCAGCAGACCGAAGCTGCGGAGGCGGCCGTCCGCGCCGGCGATGAAGCCCTAAATCTAAACCGCGGCGAGGAAGCGATCAAAGCCTACACTCAGGCCATAGCCGACGGACAAGCAAGCGCCATCGTCTACGCCAAACGGGCCACCGCCCTAGCAAAGGTGGGGCGAACGGTAGACGCGCTGCGCGATTGGGACAAAGCCGTAACCTTAGCGCCGGGCGATGGCAAGATCCTCCAGGCTCGGGCGCAAACGCGCCTCGCCACCGGTGACAGCAAAGGCGCAGTTGCCGACTTAAAAGAACTGCTCCAGCGCGAACCCGAGAATCTTACCGTTGTCGAGCTTCTGGCGCGCGCCCATGAGCGAGACGGCCAATTTGCCGAGGCGATTCCCCTCTACTCTCAACTCCTCGAGAAAACCACCGACCTGGAAGCCCGACAGCGCTACCTCGTCAGCCGTGCCGATCTGCATAAGAAAGCGGGTGACAAAGCCAAGGCCATCGATGACTTTCGTCGGATTGCCAAAGAGTTCGCCAACACGCCGACTGCCGACTACGCAGTAACCCAGCTCAAAGATCTCGGGGTGACACCATCGCCAACACCAGCGAAAGTTGCCGTGGCGCCTGTTGTTTTCATCCAATACATGGACGCCGCCGATGAAACGCTCGCGCAATCCCTGCGCGACGTCGTTCAGAGTCAGGGCATCAAGGTGCCGACGATTCAAATCAAGACCGGACCGCGGCGAGGCGAAATTCGCTATTTCCATGCCGATGACTTGACGAGTGCGGCCAAGGTGAAGGGCATCGTCGAAAGAGAGTTGGCAAAACGGCGCAGCCTGGTGTCGTTACCGATTCGGCCGTTTGACGGGCTCAAACTAAACGCTCGCCCCGGACTCATCGAAGTTTGGCTGCCGGACTTGAAGACGGTCAACGAACGCCCGGTCGCAAGCCTGCCTTCGTTTGATCCCGAGCAGAGAGCGCCGCAACAGTTTTTGATTCCAAAGAGATAACCGTTCGTTTACGCGCCGAGCAACCCAACAAAGGCAAAATTACTTGACTGTATAATTATACATTTATATAGTAACATCATGACTCGCCCTAGCCGGAACATCGACCGGTTGCTCATCGACACCGCGCGCGAGCTGTTGCCCCACATGGGCTGTCGCGGCTTCTCGATTCGCCAGCTTACCGAGCGGGCGGGCGTCAATTTGGGCATGTTTCATTACCACTTCAAAACCCGCGACAACTTTCTCTCTATTGTGCTGCAAGGCGTGTATGAGGAAATGTTCTCGCGTTTGAGCTTTCAGGCTCACGCCGAACGTGCCCCCGTGGAAAATCTCCGCGCCGCCGCGAACGTGCTTGGGCGCTTCCTGCGCGACAACCGCTTGCTGTTTCGCCGGCTCCTGCCCGATGCAATGGCGGGCGATACGGTCGCGCAGGATTTCTTGCGCCGCAATTTTCCGCGACACCTTGGTGTCATGACGGGTCTGATCGGCGACGCACAGCGCGCCGGCGAACTCCGCCGACTGCCGTTGTTTCAAGCCATGGCGTTTCTCGCCGGCGCGGTGGGCATGCCGATTATGATGGCCACCGCCATGTTAGAGGGGCGCTTCGCGCCGTCGATTGTGGACAACCTTGAGCAAGACGTCTTGAGCGACACCGCAATCGGCCAGCGCGTCGATATGGCGCTCGCGGGTTTACGCCCCTCATCGCGACAGGCATAGAAAAAATTATGAGTGGGTCACGATGGTTGAAGCGCGGGATCTGGATCGCCGCGGTGCTCGCGCTGATGCTCGCGGCAGTCTCGCTATGGCGTGCGCGCGGCACCGAAGTCGCGCTGACGCAGCCGCGCACGCAAACCATCGTGCAGTCGTTGGTTGTCTCCGGCCGGGTATCCAGCATCGCCAAAGTGGACATCTCAGCGACCATCACCGGTCGCGTGGAAACCGTCCTGGTGCGCGAGGGCGATGGAGTCCGCGCCGGCCAAGCGTTGGTCGAGTTGGATAGCGCCGAGTTACGCGCTGCGCTGGCGCAAGCCAAAACCGCCGAGGCCAACGCTAGCGCGCGCTTGCGCACCCAGCAGCAGATGAGCGCGCCCATGGCCAAGCAAGCCCTCGCCCAGGCCGAAGCCCGTCTACGTGCCGCCGAGCGCGACCTCAAGCGCCAGCGCGAACTGTTCGACAGGGGTTTCATCTAACAGGCCAAACTCGATGACTCGACGCGCGACTATGAAGTCGCCCAAGCGGCCTACGAATCCGCGCGCGCCCAAGCCGCCGCCAATGAGGCGGGTGGCGCCGAACGCGACCAGGCGTTGACCCAGTTGAGCCAAGCCACTGCTGCGCGCGAGCTTGCCGAAGCGCGCCTGGCGCAGGCGACGCTGCGCGCGCCGGCGGCTGGCCGTGCGATTCGCCGCGACGTTGAGCCAGGTGTGGTGGTGCAACCCAACCGCGCCCTGCCGCTACTGAGTTTGGCCATCGCTGGAGAGACGCGGCTCATCGCGCAGATCGACGAGAAAAATCTCGCCGGCTTGGCGCTGGGCGAAGTCGCCGCCGCCTCGGCCGATGCCTTCCCGGAACAACGTTTTGAAGCCACGCTTTTCTATCTCGCGCCCGGGGTCCAAGCCGACCGCGGCACTGTGGAGGGGCGTTTCCGCGTCGATCGGGCGCCGGAATTTCTGCGCGACGATATGACGGTGTCGATTGAAATCGTCATGGGCAGGCGCGACAACGCGCTCACCATTCCCAGCGCGGCGCTGCGTGAAAAAGACGGCCAGCGCTTTGTGCTGGTGATCAACGGTCATGTTGCCACCCTGCGCGAAGTCAAAACCGGTCTGAGCGCGCCGGGGACCGTGGAAATCCTCTCGGGCCTGAGCGCGGCGGATCAAGTGATCACCGCAGGCAATGTTGCAGCGGGCACCCGCGTGCGTCCGGCGCGGGCGCGACCAAAGACCGCGTCCGAAGCGCCGCCGGGCATGCGCTAGTGTAGTGTCTCACTAATAAACGTGCTTATTGTTGTGACACGCTCTCATGTTTTGCACCACGAAGATCACGAAGGGACACGAAGTTCGGAAAAGAATTTACTGTTTTCTTCTCTTACCTTCGTGTACTTCGTGCCCTTCGTGGTGAAAATCCCTCTTCGGGCTCCAGCCACAAATTTGGCATAAGGTACAATCAGCGTGAGACATTGCACTAGATATTCATGATGAAGCTTGGTTTTGAATGGAAGCTCGCGCTGCGCTTTTTGGGCGAAGGGCGATTTCAGTCGACGCTGATCATCGCCGGCGTGACGCTGGGCGTGGCGGTGATCGTCTACATCACCTCCATGCTCGCTGGCTTACAGGGCAACATGATCCGCAATCTGCTCGACACGCAAGCGCACATCGTGGTGCGTCCCCCAGATGAAATCGTGCGGCCGCAGCTCCCCAGCGCGGACACGGCGCGGGCGATACAGCCGCGCGCACAGCGCGTGTTGTCGATCGACAATTGGCAGACGTATTTGCGCTACATCGAGCGCGTGCCCAGCATTATCATCACCTCGCCCCTGGCGAGCGGCTCGGCGCTGGCGGTGCGCGGCGAGGCCACGCGCGGCATCACCTTGTTCGGCGTGGAGCTGGAGCGCTACGCGCGCATCGTCGCGCTGCGCGACAAACTTCAAGAGGGCGAGTTTCGCCTCGGCGCCGGCGAAGCCCTGATCGGCGTCGAACTGGCAAAAGATTTCGCGCTGCGCATGGGGGATCGCTTCAACATCACGACCGAGGCGGTCAGCGAGCCGTTTCTGGTCAGCGGAATTCTCGATCTGGGCAACCGCCAAGCCAATCGCACCAACGTTTACATCAACCTGCACGCCGGGCAGAACTTGCTGAAGCTGCCCGGAGGCATCACCAGTTTAGAGTTGCGCGTAGGCGACATCTACAAAGCCGAAACCATTGCCCAAGAACTGCAAGCCGGCACAGGTCTCAAGGTAGAGAGCTGGATGACCACCAACGGGCAACTACTGTCGACCTTGCGCGGTCAAGATGTGACCACGATTTTCATCCGCGCCTTCGTCGCTCTGATTGTAGTGCTCGGTATCGCCAGCGTGCTGATCGTCAGCGTAGTGCAAAAGCAAAAGGAAATCGGCATTCTGCGTGCCATGGGTGCCTCGCGCGGCCAGATGACGCGCGTGTTCCTGATGCAAGGTGCCATCGTCGGCGTGATCGGCTTCATCCTGGGTTCGGTGCTGGCGTACTTGTTGATCGAAGCGTTCATTACCTTTGTCAAAGGCACGGACGGTAATCCGATCTTCCCCATCATCTTTTTACCGGAGACCGCGCTGTCGACGTGTTTGCTGGCGATTGCCGCCGGCGTCATTGCCGCGATCGCGCCGGCGCGCAGGGCCGCCAAGCTCGATCCGGCGCAGGCGATTCGAGGCTAGTCAATGGCCGCGCTGCTGGAGCTCGACAACATCCGCAAATCCTATGGCACTGGGACAGCGGTGGAGACAGAGGTGTCGCACGGCATCCACTTGACCCTGCAGCCGGGTGAATTTGCCGCGCTGATCGGACCTTCAGGGTCGGGCAAGAGCACGTTGCTTAACATCATCGGTTTACTCGAGCGCGCTAGCGCGGGCTCGCTCAAGTTGAGTGGCGTGGAGATGACACAAGCGAGCGAAGATGAATTGACGCGAGCCCGTCTGACCACGCTTGGCTTCGTGTTCCAGTTTCATAATCTGTTGCCGGCCTTCACCGCCTTGGAAAACGTGCAAATGCCCGGTTTGGTATTAGAGAGCGATTTCACCGCGCCGCGTCGAAAGGAAGCGCTGACCCTGCTCGAGGCCGTAGGCTTGAAAGGCGCCGAAGCCAAGAAGCCCGGTCAGCTCTCCGGCGGCATGCAGCAGCGCGTAGCGATTGCGCGCGCGCTGGCGCTGTCGCCCAAACTGGTGCTGGCCGATGAGCCGACCGGCAATTTGGACACCAAAACCGCCGACGATATCTTCGTGTTGCTGCGCCGCTTCAATGTCGAGCGCGGCACGGCGTTCCTGGTGGTGACGCATGATCCCGACTTGGCCGCGCGCTGTGATCGCGTAATCCGATTGGTCGACGGCAAGATCGCGGCCGATGCCAAGCATGAAGCCGGCGAGCCTCTGGCGTGAACGCCGCGAAGCCGAAAGAGAAAACCTAGCGTAGCTTGAATACAACCAACGGAGTCAAGCGAATCCGCTCTAGAGAGAATTCTAGAGCAGCTCCACCGGATGCTTCGCCTTCCTACCGGCCAGATGATCGATCTGTTGGCGGCAGGAAATCCCCGGCGCGGCGACTTCAATGTCCCTGTCCGCCGCTTTGACCGCTGGCGCTAGGCGCCGGTTGCCAATCTTAGTCGACAGCTGGTAGTGCTCTTTTTCAAACCCGAAGGAACCGGCCATGCCGCAGCAGCCGGAGTCGACTTCACTGACTTCGTAGCCGGCAGCTTTGAGCATCGCCACCGTCGGCGCGGTGCCAACCAGCGCTTTTTGATGGCAGTGGCCGTGCAGCAAGACCTTTTTACCTTTGCCGACCGGATCGAGCTTTAGTTTTCCAGCTGTCATTTCGCGCTCGACGAATTCTTCGAGCAAAAAGCTATTCTCAGCGACTTTCTTTGCCGCAGCGGTTCGAATAAATTCAGGATACTCGTCGCGCAGCGTCAACAAGCACGACGGTTCGAGGCCGACGATCGCTATCCCCTTCTCTGCGTAGGGCGCAAGCTTATCGATGTTCCACGCCGAGTTTTCTTTGGCCTGACTGAGCATGCCTTTGGAGATCATTGGCCGGCCGCAGCATTTCTTGTCGACCAAAACCACACGGTAGTTAGATCTCTCTAAGAATCGCGTTGCGGCGATCGCGACATCGGGCGTGTTAAAGTTGTTGAACGTGTCATGGAACAAAACCACCTCGCCTTGACTGCCGTCCCCTACGGCTTTGTGCGCACGAAACCAATCGTCAAAGGACTCGTTGGCAAATGCTGGCAAGGGTCTGCGACGGTCGATGCCAGCAAATAGCTCCATCAGCCAGCGATTGAGTGAGGAATTCGCTACTAAGTTTGCAATCGGTGCGAGCTTTGAGCCAATCCGATTGAGCGTCTCGATGTGACCAAACAACTTGTTGCGCAGCGGCAGACCGTTGACCCGATGGTAATGATCGAGGAACTCATACTTGAGCTTGGCCATGTCAACGTTTGATGGACACTCGGCTTTGCAGGCTTTGCATTCCAAGCAGAGATCCATCACTTCGTATAAGCGCTTGCCGGTGAACTCTTCCTTCGGCACTTTGCCGGATAACACCGTCCGTAGCGCGTTGGCGCGGCCGCGCGTCGAATGCTCTTCGTCCAACGTGCCCATGTAGGACGGGCACATGGTGCCGTCGAGCTTTTTGCGGCACTCGCCCATGCCGGTGCACATCTCGACCGCACGGGCGAAGCCGCCCTGCTCGCCGAAATCCAGCGTCGTTTGCGGCTGCCAAGTTTTGTATTGCGGGCTGATTTTGAGCGACTCGGTCATCGCCGGCGCATCGACGATCTTACCGGGGTTTAGAGTATTCTTCGGGTCGAAGGCGCGCTTCACTTGGCGAAACGCGTCGTACAAGGCCGGGCCAAAGAGCTTGGCGTTGAAGTGGCTGCGCGCCAGACCGTCGCCATGCTCGCCGGACATGGAGCCGTTGAATTCGAGCACCAAATCAGAGATGGCGTTGGAAATGGAGACCATTTTGTCGCGCTCGCTCTCCTCTTTGAGATTTATCAGCGGGCGAATGTGCATGCAGCCGACCGAACAATGGCCGTAGTAGCCGGCGACGGTATCGTGCTTGGCGACGACTTCGCGAAAACGACGAATGAACTCCGGCAGCTTGGCCGGTTCGACGGCGGTGTCTTCGACGAAGGCGATCGGCTTCTTGTCTCCTTTTGTGCCAAGCAACAACCCCAACCCCGCTTTGCGCACTCCCCATATCGCTTTGACTTCCTCTGCCTTGAACGCCAGCGTTGCGGCGTAGCCGATTTTTTCTCGCTGGCGGACTTCTTCGAGCTTCATGACTTGATGGCGCACTTCGGCTTCGCTCTCGCCGGCGTATTCGACCATCAGCAACGAATCGGGCGTGCCCTGCACAAAACCCAGCTTGCGCGATTGCTCAATGTTGCCGCGCGCGAGATTGAGAATCATCTTGTCAGTCGATTCCATCGCGTAGGGCGCCGTCTTCAAGACGATCTGGGCGCATTCGAGAGCTTCGATGCCGTCGTTGAAATGAATCACGTTCATCGCCGTGAATTTGGGCTTCGGCACCAGCCGCATCTTGGCCTCGACAATGGTCGCCAGGGTGCCCTCGGAGCCGGTGACCATGCGCGATAAGTTGAACGGCTGCGGTTTGATGAATTCATCGAGATTATAGCCCGACACCCGCCGCATGATTTTGGGATAGCGCGCCAAGATTTCGTTCTTATACTGCGCCGCCAGCCGAAATACTTCGCGGTAGGCACGGCCTTCGATACTGTCCTGTTTGCTCTTCTGCTCGACCATGTCCGGCGAAAAGTCTTTCAAAACGACTTCAGTGCCGTCGGCGAGCAAGCAAGTCAGCTCGATCACGTGATCGAGGGTTTTGCCGTAGGTTAACGAATGGGCACCGGAGGAATTGTTGCCCACCATGCCGCCGATGGTGGCGCGATTCGATGTCGACGTATCAGGGCCGAATTGCAGCCCTTGACCGCGGACGTGGGCGTTCAATTCATCTTGCACGACGCCCGGCTGGACGCGGCACCAGAGCTCTTCTTTGTTCACTTCGAGCACGTTCTGCATGTACTTGGAAAAATCGAGCACAATCGAATGGCCGACGCATTGGCCGGCGAGCGACGTGCCGCCGCCGCGTGACAACACCGAGACACCGAGCTTGCTCGCCAGCTCGATCACCGCCTGCACGTCGCCTTTGTGCTTGGGGACAACCACGCCGATCGGTTCGATCTGATAAATCGACGCGTCGGTGGAATAGAGCAGTCTGGAATACTGATCGAAGCGGATATCGCCTTCAATGCGGTTTTTTAGTTCAGATTCGATTTCGAAGTAGTCTCGGCTCATGATAATTGTCGTTGTCGCGAGAGTGGGCGACCGGCCATTCGCCCCTACAAGATTCGGATGCGTTAGATCATTCTTAGCACCAACACGCCAGCAACAACTAGGCCCGCCGCGATACCATCCCAGAATGTTACTTTTTCGATGCCCCGCAGGAACAGCTTTACGAGAAAAAAACTGACGATGGGCTGGGCGCTCCAGATTGGCGCGGCGATCGATGCCGGTGCATGGATCAGGGCTCTGAACGTAAACGTCGAGCCAATAGCATAAAGCACACCGGCGCTGATGAAACAAAGCAAACTTTGGGTTGGAATTGTTTGCCGCTTGAGCTCGATCTTGAGCAGACTGCCTAGCGTCAACAACAGAACCAATCCGGTGGCATGCATGATCAGCGCGCCGAGAACCGGCGGACCGCCATAGTCGGTGCCGAATTTCTTGAGCACGGGCACCACACCGTAGCACAGCGTCGCCAGCACCGAAGTCGCGGTGAGCTTGCGTTGCGCCCTGCCGTTTTCCTTGGCTTCAGGATCGGTGACGAAGAAAACTCCTGAGACGATCAGAACCACCCCCACGAGCACGGCCCAAGATAACCGTTCATGTAAGACGGCAGCCGCCAACATTACCGTAATCAGTGGCGATGAATTATTTAGCGACTGCGCCCGGGAGGCGCCGATTTGGTCGACACTTTTGACGAACAAGGTACGGCCGAGATAGGCACCGATAACTCCCGTGCCGGCGAAGATGAGCAGAGCCTGCGTGGGAACATTCTTGGCGAAGAAATCGCCTTCGATCAGAGAGGCAACGATCAAAGTCACTAGAATCGTTGCCTGCTGCACCAAGGTGGCGGCGCTGACATTGGAATTTACCAAGCCGCGCTTGACCAACACCGGGCTGGTGCCCCAGAAAAGACCGGCGATGACAGCGTAAATGACACCGGTCTGCATCGATTCACGCCGACAGCATCACGCGCGCCTGCTTGAATATCGCGTGAAACATCGGTTGGGTCAGTTTGCCGGTGAACGTGTTTTGCTGACTCGGGTGATAGGAGCAGATCAACCTCGGACCGTGCGGCAATTCGACGGCTACGCCGTGGCCGAACTTGGGTTTGGGCTTTGGCACCACGCCACCCGCCTCTTGGAACGCGCTCAAGTAGGCATCGAAAGCGATCTTGCCGAGCACGATCACAACTCGAACCTGGCGCTTCAACAGTATCAGCTCATCGACCAAATAAGACCGGCAACGTTGAAACTCCGTGAGACTTGGCTTGTTATCCGGAGGCACGCAATGAACCGCGGCCGTGACGTAACAATCGCTAAGTTTGAGGCCATCGCCGCGATGGTCCGAATTGGGCTGATTGGCAAAACCCGCCGCATGCAGCGCACCATAAAGCCAATCGCCGCTGCGATCGCCGGTGAACATTCTGCCGGTGCGATTTCCGCCGTGGGCCGCCGGCGCGAGCCCGACAATCAAAAGGCGTGCTTTGTCGTCGCCAAAAGCCGCTAGAGGCTTGGCCCAATAAACCTGTCCCTGATACCGCCGTGGCGGCTTTTTCGCGCAGGCCTCGCGCCAGCGTACCAGGCGGGGGCATTTACGGCAGCGGACAACTCGATCGTTAAGTTCGGCGAGACTATTCATGTGTTTCTGAGAAGTTTTCGAGGCTAACAAGTGTCGGCGCCATTGTCTACGGCGCGGCAGGGGTTGGCCTTGATCGGATATCCGCTACTCCGTTATGTCTATGCCTGACACGGCAACTTGTTCCGACGGCGTCTAGGCTTCGTCCCAGCACCAGGAAGGTGAAGCGAGTTCGGGATTTTTATCTACACTTGGTTGAACAATCGCCAGGAAGATATTCAGCGCGCCACCCGCGACGCCAATACGATTCTCGGCATCATCGGCGCCGAACAAGACCGAATGGTCACTCGCAGTAAGCAAATCCTCCAGGGGGGTCTAGCGTCGGGCGTGTTAGCGTGCAAACAAATTTTTTTCTGCTATCATATAATCAATCGATGAATTGCCAGGGGATTGGGTGGCCATAAGTTGGCGCCCCTGCATCAGGCAATTGCATGCAAAGCTAGCCAGGTTATTGAAATTGTTCCTCGCAGCGTTACTCGCCTTCGGTAGAAAAACCGCCATGGCCGAGGCTTTTCGAACCCTCACGGGAAACGCAATTGTGCGCCTCAGATTGTGGCGATTCGCTTGACAGAAAACCAAGAGCCGGATACTGGAACAGAATTGATCTAGAAAATTAGAAGGAAGTAAAACCGTGGCAGATAAATCGCTAACGCTTGATCAATTTCGCACCCTGCGAAAAGATAACTGGTGGACCGAGCCGTTGATCGTGGTCCTTGTTTTAGGTGCCTTCGGCATCTACGCCACCTGGGCGGCGTTTCAAAACGCCTATTACTACGCCGATCCTTATCTCTCGCCGTTCTACTCGCCTTGTGTGTCGGCCAATTGCCAACACGTCACGCTGCCGTTGATAGGCTCCTGGTGGAATCTCTCGCCGGCGTTTTTGATTCTCTGGATTCCCGGCGGCTTCCGCGCCACCTGTTATTACTACCGCAAAGCTTATTATCGCTCGTTCTTCCAATCGCCGCCGGCTTGCGCGGTGCGCGACGCCGCCAAGGGATATAAAGGTGAGACCGGGTTTCCATTTATTCTGCAGAACATTCATCGCTACTTCTTTTATCTATCGATCGTCATCCTGGCGTTTCTCTGGTGGGATTTTCTGCTCGCCTTCTCGTTCCCGAACGCCGCCGGCGGGCGCAGCTTTGGCATGGGACTAGGAACCATCGTTTTGGGCGTCAACGCTTTCCTGCTTACCCTGTTTTCGCTTTCGTGTAACTCCTGCCGCCATGTGTGCGGTGGTTACTTGAACCAATTCCATAAGAATCCCGGCAAGTTTAAACGCTGGACTTTCATTTCGCGCCTAAACGAGAAGCACATGGAATATGCCTGGGTCAGCCTGGTCTGGGTGGCACTGAGCGATGTTTACGTGCGACTCCTGTCGGCCGGCGTGATTTCCGATTTGAGGTTTTTCTAATGGCGGATAAATACGAAACTCACGATTACGATGTCGTTGTCATCGGCGCCGGCGGCGCCGGTTTGCGGGCGGCCATCGAAGCGTCGGCCCAGGGCGTCAAGACGGCGCTGGTTTGTAAATCGCTGCTCGGTAAAGCCCACACCGTCATGGCTGAGGGCGGCATTGCGGCCGCCATGGGCAACGTCTATCCGGAAGACAACTGGAAAGTTCACTTCCGCGACACCATGCGCGGCGGCAAGCTGTTGAACAACTGGCGCATGGCGCAGATCCACGCCCAGGAGGCGCCCGACCGGGTTTTGGAATTGGAAGAATGGGGCGCGCTGTTCGACCGTACCAAAGAAGGCTTGATCCTACAGCGTGACTTCGGCGGCCATCGCTACGCGCGCCTGGCCCACGTTGGCGACCGCACCGGCTTGGAAATGATTCGCACGCTACAGCAGCATGCCGTCCATCGCGGCATCGACGTGTATATGGAGTGCAACCTGCAGCGTTTGCTGACCGATGGCGGCCGCGTCAGCGGCGCCTTCGGCTACTGGCGCGAGAGCGGCAAGTTCATTCTATTCAAATGCAAGGCCGTGGTGCTCGCCACCGGCGGCGGCGGCAAAGCTTGGAAAGTCACTTCAAATTCCTGGGAATACACCGGCGATGGCGTCACCATGGCGGCCGACGTCGGCGCCGATTTGATGGACATGGAGTTCATGCAGTTCCACCCCACTGGCATGGTATGGCCGCCCAGTGTGCGCGGCATTCTGGTCACCGAAGGCGTGCGCGGCGACGGCGGCACCTTAAAGAACACCGCCGGCGAGCGCTTCATGTTCAACTACATTCCGGACTTCTTCAAAGCGGAAACTGCTGAAACCATCGAAGAAGCCGAACGTTGGTACGACGACAAGCGCAACAACCGGCGCACGCCGGATTTGCTGCCGCGCGACGAAGTGGCGCGCGCGATCAACTCAGAAGTCAAAGCCGGCCGCGGCACACCCCATGGCGGGGTCTTCCTCGACATCGCGTCGCGCCGCCCCGCCGATTACATCCAAAAACGCTTGCCGTCGATGTATCACCAGTTCAAAGAGCTGGCTGACGTCGACATCACCAAAGAGCCGATGGAAGTCGGCCCGACTTGTCACTATGCGATGGGCGGTGTGCGCGTCAATGCCGACACCACGGCGACGACGTTCCCGGGACTATTCGCCGCCGGCGAAGTGGCCGCCGGACTGCACGGCGCCAATCGGTTGGGCGGCAACTCGCTCTCCGACCTGCTGGTTTTCGGCCGGCGCGCGGGCCTTCATGCCGCCGAGTACGCCAAGAAAGCGGGCGCGGTGAAGGTCGACGATGCGATGGTGGAAAATCATGCCAAGACCATGCTCGCGCCGTTTGAGTCCAAGGGCAACGAAAACCCCTACAGCATCCATGCCGATTTGCAGCAATGCTGCCAGGACCTAGTTGGCATCATTCGGGTCGAAGCGGAATTGAAGCAAGCCTTGGACACGATTCAACGATTGAAAGCACGCGCCCACAACGTTCACATCGAAGGTAATCGACATTACAACCCGGGCTGGCATTTGGCCCTTGATCTCCATTCGCTGCTAACCTTCGCCGAGGCGGCCACCACGGCGGCCATCGAGCGCAAGGAAAGCCGCGGCGGCCACACTCGCGACGACTACCCCAACACCGATGCTAAATACGCCAAGGTCAACATTGTCCAACGGCTAAAAGGCGGCAAGATGGAGCTGTTTCAAGAGCCTCTTCCAGAAATGCCGGACGAACTAAAAGCACTGCTTGAGGAGAAGAAGTAATGGCTGAACAACAAGTCCATATGCGGGTGTGGCGCGGCGACGCGAGCGGCGGCGAGTTTAAGGACTACCATCTGGCCGTCGGCGAAGGCCAAGTCGTGCTTGACGTCATCCATGCCATCCAGGCGCAGCAAGCCGGCGACCTGGCGGTGCGCTGGAACTGCAAAGCCGGCAAATGCGGCTCATGCAGCGCCGAAGTCAATGGCAAGCCGCGGCTTATGTGCATGACGCGCATGAACACCTTCGAGCCGGGGGCAACCATCACCGTCTCGCCGATGCGAACCTTTCCGATCATTCGCGATCTGGTCACCGACGTTTCCTACAACTTTCAAAAGGCCAAAGAGATTCCGGCCTTCAAGCCCAAAGCGAAAGAATCCGATGGCACACGTCGAATGTTTCAGGAAGACATCGACCGGGTTCAAGAATTTCACAAATGCATTGAGTGCTTTCTCTGCCAGAACGTCTGCCACGTCATCCGCGACCATGAAGACAACAAGCCGGCTTTCTCCGGGCCGCGCTTCTTCGTGCGCTTGGCATCGCTGGAGATGCACCCCCTCGACAGCAACGATCGCATGGAGTTGATCAAGGCCAAGGCGGGTCTCGGCTATTGTAATATTACCAAGTGCTGCACCGAGGTCTGCCCCGAGCACATTCACATCACCGACAATGCGATTATTCCGCTGAAAGAGCGCGTGGTGGATCGTTTTTACGATCCGATCGCCAAGTTGATGGGGCTATTTTCGAGCAAAAACAAATAGGATTCCAGATTCAAAATTACACATTCCAGATTGTTCAACACCTGACATGTGCGTTGTGCGCAATCTGGAATTTTGAATCTGCAATCTGGAATTTAAGCTTCTCGCAAAGCGAGAAGCTTAATAAGTGCGAATCCTGAACGCCGACCCCTTCGACGCATCGGCGCCGTTTAACGCATTCTTCGGCAACTCCGTGTCCGCGCCGTTGGCAGGCGCATCTTCTTCCAGAGTCAATCCGGCAAGCTTGATCTTCAAGCGCAGGTTGTTGGCGCTGTCGGCGTTGGCGAGGGCTTCTTCCAAGCCAATTTTCCCGTCCCGGTACAGTGTAAAGAGCGCTTGGTCGAAGGTTTGACAACCTTCGTGAATACCCTGCTCCATCGCTCCCTTAAGCTCATCCACTTCACCCTTTTTAATCAAATCTTTGACAAATGGCGTGTCGACCAAGACTTCAACCGCAGGCACGCGGCCGCCGTTGACGCTGGGCATCAGCCGCTGGGCGATGATCGCACGCAAGTTGAGCGATAGCTGCAGGAGCACCTGCGCATGTTTGAGGGGCGGAAAAAAGTTCAAGATACGCTCGAAGGATTGGTTAGCGTTGGTCGAATGGAGCGTGCCCAAACACAGGTGGCCGGTATCGGCAAAGGTAATCGCCGCTTCCATATTCTCCGCGTGGCGAATTTCACCGATCAGAATGACATCCGGCGCTTGGCGCAACGCGTTGGTCAGGGCGCTCTCGAAGGATTGGGTATCAAAGCCCACCTCGCGCTGGGTCACGATCGATTTCTTGTGACGATGGACATACTCGATCGGGTCTTCGATGGTCAGGATATGGCCGGATTGATTGGTATTACGATGATCGATCATTGCGGCTAACGAGGTCGATTTACCGGAACCGGTGCCGCCCACCACCAGGATCAAGCCCCGTTTGAGCAGCGAAATATCTTTCAGCACCTGCGGCACGCCCAGGGATTCCAAATCGGGGATCTCGACCGTAATGCGGCGAATCACCAGGCCGATGGAGCCGCGCTGGCGAAAAACATTGACGCGAAAACGGCTGACGTTGGGCAACGCGATGGCGAGGTTCAGTTCGTTATGGCTATTAAACTCTTTCAATTGCTCGTCACTGACGAACGTCTTGACGAGCTCTTCCAAGTCCTTGGGCTTAAGACCTTCTCCGGCTCCCTCTTCAAGAGAGCCATTAACACGGAACATCGGCGGCCGCGCGACCGTAAGATAAAGGTCCGAGGCGTTGCGCCCGAGCATTTCCGTGCAGAGATCGTAGACGTCGACGCTCACGTTAGCCTCCGATGCGGCCCGCCACCGCCCCCGCTGGCGCCGCGCCGAACAGGTTCGGCGTCATGCTTTTCAACTGGGCCTCTTCGCGGCTAATGATGCCGCGGCCGGCGAGTGCCATGAGCGCCATGTCCATGGTCTGCATGCCGTCTTTTTGACTGACCTGCATGGTGCCAGGTGTCTGGTGAATTTTACCTTCGCGGACCAAGTTACGAATGGCGGTCGTGCCGGTCATGATTTCCAAGGCGGCCACACGCCCGCCGCCTTTCTTTTTACAAAGTGTCTGGGTAATAACTGCCTCCACCGACTCGGCGAACTGCGCGCGTATCTGCGCCTGCTGGCCCGATGGGAAAACGTCGATGATACGGTCGACGGTTTTGGGCGCGCTCGATGTATGCAGCGTGCCAAACACCAGGTGGCCGGTCTCGGCGGCGGTGAGCGCCAATTGAATAGTTTCGAGATCGCGCATTTCGCCGACCAGAATGATGTCCGGGTCTTCGCGCAACGCCGCGCGCAACGCATTGGCGAAACTGAAAGTGTGCGGCCCCAACTCGCGCTGGTTGACCAGACACTTTTTCGACTGATGGACAAATTCGACGGGATCTTCGATCGTTAGAATATGTCCTTCGAAGTCGTTGTTGAGATGGTCCACCATGCCCGCCAGCGTCGTCGATTTACCGGAGCCGGTTGGGCCGGTCACGAGGATGAGTCCCTTTTCTTTGTCGCACAGTTGCCGGAGTATTGGCGGCATGCCCAACTCATCGAGGGTTTGAATCTTGGTGGGAATGGTTCGAAAGACGGCGCCCTCGCCTTTGCGCTGCAGAAAGACGTTGACACGAAAACGGGCGACGGGTCCGAGCTCGAATGAGAAGTCGCATTCATGGGTTTCTTCGAAGATTTTGCGCTGACCGTCGCTCATGATGTCGTAGACCAAAGCGTGCACCGCTTCGCGCTCCATGGGTGGGTGGTCGAGCTTTTTCAGATCGCCGTGGATGCGGATCATCGGCGGCTCGCCAGAGCTCAGATGACAGTCGGAAGCGTTCTGTTCGACGGCAAACGCCAATAGTTGGGTTATATCCACGCTTTGCCCCTCAGTATGAGTTCTTCTCAAAGCAATGCATCGGCACAGGTAGCGCAAACTAAAAGCTAAGCTGCAAAAATCTCGTCATCGCGGGAAGTTTCTTGCCTTTTCGGGTGAAAGCCGTTAACTAGGGCTACAAATGACAAACCGAGTTGCCATCGTGACCGGCGGCGGTACAGGTATCGGCAAAGCCATCGCCGCCTCGCTGGCGCGCAGCCGCGCCAAAGTAGCCATCACCTCGCGCAACGTTAAACATCTGGACAGCGCCACGGCGGAGCTCGCCGCGAAAAACTTGACGGTCGTCCCGGTGCAAATGGACGTGCGCAAGAAAGCCGACGTGGAGCGCGCGGTCGCACACATCGTCAGCCAATGGGGGGCGATTCACATCCTCGTCAACAACGCCGGCATCTCAGGATTGAGCCTCATCGACGATGCCGACGACAGCCGTTGGCTCGACATTGTCGACACCAATTTGAACGGCATGTATCTAATCACCAAGGCAGCGCTGCGCCACATGCCGGACCATCAAGGCGGCCGCGTGATTAATATTTCGTCGGTGCTGGGCAAATTCGGCGTGCCCGGCTACACGGCCTACTGCACCACGAAGCATGGCATGATCGGTTTTACCCGGGCGCTTGCCCTGGAAGTGGTCGGCCGCGGCATCACCGTCAACACGGTTTGTCCTGGGTGGGTCGACACTGAAATGGCGACCCTCGGCATCAACGAAACGGCTGCCCTGCAGGGCATCACAGCGGAACAATTCAAAGCCCAGGCCGTCGCCAATGTGCCGATCAAACGCTTTCTCGAAGCCGAGGAGATCGCTGAGATGGTCGCCTACCTCGCCTCGGACATGGCCAAGGGCATCACCGGACAAGCCGTGAACGTGTGCGGCGGTCAGACCATGGTTTAAACCTACTTCTCCATCCGCAATGAGTTCCACACTCACCGTTCGTAGTCCCGCCACCGGCGAAAAACTCGCCGAGCTGCCGGTTGCGTCACGGGAATCTGTTACAGCCGCCGTGGAGCGCGCGCGGGCCGCGCAACTCCATTGGCAAGAAACGAGCTTTTCGGCGCGGGCCAAAATCATGCTCCGGCTGCGCGATGTTTTGATCGACGAGCAGGAACGGCTCGCTGACATCGTCACCTCGGAAACCGGCAAGCCGCGCGGCGACGTTTACGGCAACGAACTTTTCTACGTCTGTGATGCCCTCGGTTTTTGGGCCCATCATGCCGAACAATTGCTGCGCACCGAGCGGCTGACGCCGCATTTAATGATGTTTCGCTCGAAGAAGGTCTATTCAGCCTATCTCCCGCTCGGGGTCGTCGGCATCATCAGCCCGTGGAACTTCCCCCTGGTGCTAACCGCCGGCGATGCTGCGCCTGCCTTGATGGCCGGCAACGCGGTTATCATTAAACCTTCGGAACTGACACCGCTAACGGCTTTGTTCGTCGCCGAACTCGCCGTCAAAGCAGGCCTGCCGGAAAACATCCTGCAAGTCGTGGCTGGCGCCGCCGAAACGGGCCAGGCATTGATCGACAGCGTCGACATGATTGCCTTTACCGGTAGCGTCGAAGTCGGCAAGGCCGTGATGCGCCGGGCGGCCGATCGCTTGATTCCAGTATCGCTTGAACTAGGCGGCAAAGACCCCTTGATTGTGCTCAAAGATGCTGACCTCGAACGCGCCGCCAACGCCACCGTGTGGGGCGCCCTAATGAATGGCGGCCAAGTTTGCACTTCGATCGAGCGGGTCTACGTCGAAGAACCGGTCTATCAGAGCTTTGTCGAAAGAGTCGTCGCCAAAGTGCGCGCCGTGCGCCAAGGCCCGAGCGCCGACGAGGTCGAGATCGGCAGCATGTCTTCCGCCGAGCAGTTCCAAAAAGTCTCGGCGCAAGTCGCGGATGCCATGGCCGCCGGCGCGAGAGCGCTCACCGGCGGGCAGGCCAATACGAAGCTCGGCGGCCTCTATTACGAGCCCACGGTGCTGGTGGATGTAAACCACAGCATGAGCGTAGTCCGCGACGAGACCTTTGGACCGGTCATTCCGATAATGCAAGTCCGCGATGCCGAAGAAGCGGTGCGGCTCGCCAATGATTCACCCTACGGTTTAGATGTCTGCATTTTTTCCGGCGATAAGAACCGCGCGCAGCAATTGGCCAAACGGCTCAACACCGGCACGGTCTGTATCAACGATGCACTGGTCAATTATATCATCCCCGACACGCCCATGGGCGGGGTCAAAGAGAGCGGTTTTAGCCGCCGCCACGGCGCCGAAGGCATCCGCAAATATTGCCGGCAGCAGTCCTTGGTCATCGACCGCGTTGGCCTGAAAGCCGAGTTCCCCTGGTTTCCCGCAAGCCACAAAAAAACCGAGCAGCTGCGCCGCATGATCAGCATTTTCTGGCGCTCCGGCTGGCGCAACAAGTTCAAGCTGCCGAAGGGCAACTAGGGTTTGGTTTCGCGTTGAAACCGTCCGCTTGCAGTCGCAGTGGGATTCAACTAAGTAATTTGTTTATTAATAACTCAATTTACGCAGAGGTGAATCGGCATGGCTAAAGACTTACCCAGTTTTATCGCGAAGGAAGGCGCTAACCGCGAAGGTTCGGTCATTCGCGAGAAGAATTTCATCGACGCGAACAATTACGAGACCGTCGCTTACTTAAAGCATCTCGACGTGCGCAACGAACCCAAGATGGTGCTGTTCGAGAACCTGCCCGCGCTCAACGGCCAGAAGTCGGATTTTCCGATGTTCTACAACCCGTGGGTTTCGCGCCAGTACATCGCCGACTCCCTCGACATGGGCGACATCAAATCGCCCATGGAAGTAAGCCTTGAAGTCGCCAAGCTCGAGCAGCAGCAGGGCAAGCTGGAAATCATCCCCGCCGACAAAGCGCCGGTGAAGCAGGTGGTCCTGACCGGCGACAAAGCCGACCTGCGCGTCCTGCCCATGCCGATGCATCAGAAAGGCGACTCCGGGCCCTACCATACAATGACCTGTGCGATGAAGGGACTGAACGCCGACTTCTACGACATCACCTTCACCAAGAACAAATACCATGACCCAAAACACATGAGCTTCTCGGCGCACAAGCACCATCACCTGGAAGCGATGGCCTGCGAATATGAAGAGAAAAATCTGCGCGCTCCGGTGATCGTCATCTTGGGCCACCACCCAGCGTTTTATCTGTCGTCCTGCGCCATGACCGCCATGGGCAACAACGACTACATGACGGCCTCGGCATTCTTAAAAGAACCGCTGCGCCTGACGCCGTCGACTACGTGGGGCGAGAAGTTCATGGTGCCGGCCGACGCCGAGGTTATCATCGAAGGCGAGATTCTCCCCGGCGTGCGCAAGGAGCAGAACCCCTTTGGCGAGATCCTGGGCTACGCTCAACCCAAAATGGACGTGCCGGTCATCGAAGTCACGGCAATCACGCATCGCCGCGGCGGCATCGTTGAAGACTTCTGGCCCGGCCACATGGATCATTGGAATTTGGGCAGCGTGCCGAAAGAAGGCAGCACCTACAATGTGATCAAGAAAAACGTCCCGGGCATCACCGGCATCCATCTCGCTGCCTCGGGCTGCGGCCGCTGCATCTGCTACATCTCGATCAAGAAGGAATTCGAGAACGAGCCCAACAAAGCCGGCATGCAGGCCTTTGTCGAAATGCCCAATTTGAAACTGGCTGTCGTCGTCGACGAAGATATTGACGTGTTCAACGAGCGCGAAGTGATGTGGGCGGTGGCAACCCGTGTCCACTGGGACAAGGACATCGAGATCATCCGCGAAGTGCAAAGCTTCCGCGGCTGGTTGGGCGACACGGTGGCGATCATCGACGCGACGATCCCACTGCGTATGAAAAAAGAGTGGCCGATCCGCAATGAAGTCGAACCTGCGGCGTTCGAGCGGATGGCAAAGTTCTTCAAATAGAAAAAGGATTGGAGTGATGGGGGTATTGGAATACTGGGGTGCTGGCTAAGCCTCCGGACCCATCGCTCCATTGCTCCACCACTCCAATGCCCCAATTCCGGAGGTGCCATGGCCGAAAAGATCCGCTTCATCTACAAAGCCACTTGAACCACTTGCCGAAAAGCAAGAAGTTTCTTGCAAGCGAAAAAAGTGGATTTTGAAGAAAGAGAATACGGCAAAAATCCATTCACTGAAAAAGAGCTGCGCGAAATCATCGGCGACGATCCCATTGGGCCGTTTCTCAGCACGCGCACGCCGCTCTACAAAGAAAAGAACATGAAGCTGAAGCCGCCGTCAAAAGACGAAGCGATCAAGCTCATGCTGAAGGATCCGAACCTGCTCAAACGGCCGGTGATTATCAAAGGCAAGAGAAAACTGACCGGCTTCAACGAAGCTGAAGTGAAAGAATTGCTATAGACGCTTGGGTCCAGCGGATTTGTGAGAAACAGTTTTCGATGGCAGAAGAAACACTTTCAGGGCTGAAATTATTCAACCGCGGCAAAGTCCGCGACATTTACGATCTCGGCGACAAATTACTGCTCGTCGCCAGCGATCGCATCTCGGCCTTCGACGTGATTCTGCCGACGCTGATTCCGGACAAAGGCAAAATTCTCACGCAGCTTTCGCTCTATTGGTTCGGCGTGATGCAAGACATCGTGCCGCATCATCTGATCAGCGCCAACGTCGACGATTTCCCCGCCGCCTGCCAGCCGCACCGCGCCAAACTCGAAGGCCGCACCATGCTGGTCAAGAAAAGCCACCCGGCGCCGGTGGAATGCGTCGTGCGCGGCTATCTAGTCGGCTCGGGCTGGAAGGACTACCAGAAAACCGGTGCGGTGTGTGGCATCGAATTGCCCAAGGGGCTGGTCGAAGCCGCGCGCTTGGACCAACCTATCTTCACGCCATCGACCAAAGCCCCGATCGGTGAGCACGACATCAACATCAGCTTTGATGAAATGGCAGCGAAGATCGGCAACAAACTAGCCACCAAGTTGCGCGACGCCACGATCGCGATCTATAGCCGCGCGCGAGCAATGGCCGAAAAAAAAGGCATCGTCATCGCCGACACCAAATTCGAGTTCGGCATGGAGGGCGATGACATCATGCTAATCGACGAGGTCCTCACCCCCGACTCGTCGCGCTTCTGGCCCATGGATGGCTACAAACCCGGCCAAACCCCCGACAGCTTCGACAAACAATACGTGCGCGATTATCTCTTAAAGCTTCCCTGGGACATGAAATCCCCCCCGCCGGCGTTGCCGCCGGAAGTCGTCAAGAAGACCCAAGACAAATACGCCGAAGCGCTGCGCCGGCTGACGACTTGACTAGCTACTAGCTTCCGTAAACCCGCTGACTCTCAAGAATTTTCACAACGGCGGAAGCGAATCAAAGTCCCCAGAAAGCGAAAACCCCTTGATTTCTCAAGGGGTTTTAAGTGGAGCGGGTGATCGGGGTCGAACCGACGACCTTATGCTTGGCAAGCATACGCTCTAGCCAACTGAGCTACACCCGCATGTCAATAAGAGGTACCTGAAGCGGAGCGTTTTGTCAATTTAGTTCAGCGTGCCCGCGCCAGGCGCAGACGAAAAAATTGCACATGATAGCCGATGCCGGACCAGACGGCCAAGATGGCGGACAAGATGCAGAAGTAGAGTCCCGCGACGAAAAAATCAAAACCCCAATATTCATAGTGAACCAAGAATCCGACGACAGCGAATGCTTGCAAGATGAATTTGTATTTGCCGAGAGTCTCCGCTTGCATGACAATTCCTTCCGTCAGTGCAATGCCGCGGACCACAGTCACGGCGGTTTCTCGGGCTAGAATTATCACCACAAGCCACGCTGGCACGCTGGGCTCATTGGGGCGATCCATCGCGGCAAGCATGACCAGCGCGGAGGCCACCATCAATTTGTCTGCCAAGGGATCAAGGATCTTGCCAACGTCTGAAACGCTGCGGTTGCGCCGCGCCAGATAGCCATCTAGGTAATCGGTGATCGACCCCAGGATAAAGAGCACGGCAGCAAGTAGACCTGACGTCCGATCGCTGAAGGTCAGCAGATAAACCAGGACCGGGATAATCAGAATTCTAACCAGGCTAAGAAAATTGGGGAGCGTCCAGACCATGGACTTGCTGCAATTATCTTGGCGAGAAACCGCGCTACCGCTGTGCTTTTTGGAGCAGTTGCCAGCCGCGAGTCCGGTATTGATCCCAATATTGTAGGACGCGGCGGACATATTCGCGCGTCTCGGCGTAAGGTGGAATGCCGCCATGCTTATCGACCGCGCCGCTACCGGCATTGTACGCCGCCAGTGACAGCGATACATGGCCTTGGTGGCGGGCCAGTAACATTTTGAGATAGCGCACGCCGCCATCCACGTTGTGGTAAGGATCGTAGGGCTCGAAAACATTCAACAACCGCGCCGTGTCGGGCATGAGCTGCATGAGCCCCATTGCGCCTTTGTGCGACCGAGCGTTGGAATTGAAGCCCGATTCCGCTCTGATCACCGCGCGAATCAAGTCGGCATCCAAGCTGTGCCGGCCGGAGGCGTTTTGAATGAGATCTTCATAGTTGCTGCCCGAATTGACGATGGCAGAACTCGGCCCATAAGTCGTGCTGGTTTCGCGGATGACGCGACGAAAGCCGGCATGGGTCGGCGCGTTGGTAAAATGAACAATGCCATCTTTGTCCTGGTACATGTACACATCCGCCCGAGCCCTTGTTGGCGCCAGAAGGACCGCAAAAGCCAGGAATGCTACCAAAATTGACGTGCGCGTTTTCATCGGAACCACTCAAAAATCTCGCTCAGGATAAACGCCCAAGTTTCCTCTGTCAATCAACAAATCGGCGTTCGGAAGCCCCTGCTTTACGGCCTTTTCAGGCCTCTACTAACGCTGATAGACCAGCCCATTAGCGCTGGCGAGCTTGCTTACTAATGCCAAGTCACCGTCGAGAAAATCATAGCTATTCAGCTCGCTAAACTTCGCCCATGTAATCTGTTCAAAGGCGAGATTTGCGATCTCACCCCTAAATCCGCTGACTGCAAAAAAACGCAACTGCACTTCGACGATCTCCGCGTAGACGTGATTATAACTGTACATTTCATTGGCACCGTCGATCTCAATACCGAGCTCTTCTTTGAGCTCCCGCGACAGTGCCGCGTAGGGTTCTTCGGCTAGCTCCACCTTGCCACCCGGGAACTCCCACTTGAGCGGAAACCGCCCCTTGGCGCTGCGCTGGCAGACCAGCACGCAATCATCCTTAGAGATCAACCCCGCGACGACGTGAATTTTTTTCAGCGGGCTCATTTCCATTGATTGCATGAGCGCGCCCGGAGGGATTCGAACCCCCAGCCCTCAGATCCGAAGTTCACGTCGCCCCCGAGCGGCAGCAACCAAGGTGTAAATTATTCAACGACTTACGTCAATAATCCAACGCTATTTCCATCTGGTTTGCTGCTGTTTTCGGCTATTTTGGAAACATGAATGGAAACAAATCTAAGGCGCCAAATCTGATACTTCTCACCGCCTCCGGTACACAAGCAAAACTACGCAAGGGCCGTACCGCGTCAAGCATCTTTTGCAAAGCATTAGTTTTCAAGTGCCAATCTGGAATCGAGGCTCTCTATTTCATCAGCCGAAAGACGCGTTCCGGGATCATTGGCAACGCCTGCGCTACAGCACCCAAGCTTGGCGTAAGGCTGCGGCAATGGCGGGCACCAGTTGCCGATGCCGAACACAACCGAGCCTTAATCCGGCCCGTAACATCTAAGCGGATGCATGGCACGACCGACGTCGGCGGCTGATAGGTAACTCAAGAGCCGGATGCTGCCGACTTCGGGATCGACGGCACCGCTCGCTCGGATTCCTGCCGAGCGGCGCTCCAAAGAACCGTTCGCGCGCATCCCAAGCGTTCTCAGGTTCGGGCCAACCGCGCGACGGTGGATGTTCTCATCGAGCAGATAAGGGATTGGCCTCTAGCCGGGTCCCGCGATAAAGCTCCGCGCATAGAAAAGTTCATTTACAATGCCGATACGGCGCTGCGCTTGGAATTTGCCAAAGCCGTTGGATTCGATACTCCTCAGCTCGACGCAGGGCTATTCATTCTCATCTTTTCGCCACTTCTTCTTTCCTGCGATTGCAAACATTTAACGCCGCCATGGCGTAGACCTTGGTGCAGTTGACCATGTTGGTGATGCCGACACCGCGGCGCACGCCGGTCGGCGAATCCCACTCTGCGCCCGCCTTGGTTTCCGTCGGATCGACCAGGTGGGTACCGAAACCGGGGCCGTAGGTGATCGCCGGAACACCGTATTGCGCGATGCGCGAGCCATCGCTGGTGATACCGTAGCGGATCGGCTTGGCGTAGGGCACCGGGGCGCCAAAGACTTTTTTGTGCGAACTCTCCATAATTTTGACCAAGGGCTCGCTCTTGGAAATCTCGTAACCGGGGGTCGTCAGATAAAGCTCGACGCGATAGCCTAGAATATCGCTTTCACGCTTGGCGACTTTCTCGACCACGGCTTCGATATCGCGCTTGATCGCCAGCGGCACCGCGCCTGGCAGCATTTTCACAATCACGAAAATGTCGGTGGTTGGCCGCGTGCCTGGTTTAAATGCGTTGCCGCCGTCAATAGCCCCTATTTGCACGGTGGGCAGCATGAACTTGTGCGGGTTCTTGCGTTGATACTCCTTCTCCCATTCCTGAATCGCCTGCGCGACTTTGCACGCGGCGAGGACGAACTTGGTTGCTTTGCCATCGACGCTGACGCGCGCCCAGAGCAGGCCCGAGTTGCCGATTTGCAGCTGCAGGCCGGTCGGCTCGCCGATGATGCACATGTCGGCCATGACGCCGTGGTCCATCAAGTAGCGCGCGCCCACGCCGGCGCCGCGATACTCTTTACCATGAAAGCGGCCGATCTGGGCCTTTTCGATTTCACCGACCACGCCGGAGATAATCAGATCGCCTTTGAGTCTCACTCCGGCTTTCTGTAGAGCCGAAACGGCTTCAATGTAACAGGGAAAGGCCGCCTTCATATTGACCAGGCCGCGGCCGTAAATGCGATCCTCATCGACTACCGTCTCCTGCGGCGCGTCGAAGTGATCCATATGAGCGTTGAACATCAACGTTGCGCCGCCACCTTTGCCTTTGAGCCGGCCGATTACGTTGGGGCGCCCGTCTTCGACATACTGATACTCAACATCCATGCCCAGCTTTTCGAATTCACCGCCCAAATAACGCGCGACGTTCTCTTCGCTGCCGGTGATGCTGACGGTGTTGGCGAGGTTGCACGCCAACTCAACAATCCGCTCACGATCGACCTGTTCCAACACTTCTGCTTCCATCAAAGCCCCCTTTCATACCCGGATTTTCAAAATTATCTTTCTATGTCTATCACGCCGTTACAGATGACCTCAACAGGCTCGCCTTACCTACGCAGAGTCTGACTTGACAAGTAAATACTTGCGCACGGCGAGTCCGAGGTTTGATTTGTCTGGCTCCTTGCTCCCTGCCCATAGTATGGGGCGGGGATTGGTTGAATTTCGTTACCTCCAACGGTTATATTGCTGGTACAGAATTTTTTTTGTGGGGGGGGGGGACTTTACCATGCGCGTCATCGATGCTGACGGCCACGTCGAAGAAAATCCGATTACTTTTAGCGACAAATATTTTGCCCCAGAGTTCCGTCCGTTCAAGCCTCAGGTAGTACCCGGCACCGAAGAGGGCCTCGCCTATTGGATGATCGACGAGCAGCTTTTGCCGCGCCGCGTCGGCCGCGGCTGTAACAATCTAGGCACGCCAACCAGCTACAACGGTAAACCGGTGCGCCACGCGCAGCGCAAACCGGACACGCTCGGCAGTATGGAGCTCACCAACCTCGACGAGCGCCTGCAGATATTGGACGAGGAAAATATCGCGATACAAGTGATGTACCCGACGCTTTTTCTGGCGTACCCGCTCAGCAGCAACCCCGCCTATGTCTCAGCCATGTGCGACGCTTACAACCGTTGGTTGGGCGACGTACTGGGCCGCCATGAGCGCCTCAAGTGGGTCGGTGTGGCGAACCTCGACGATATCCCTGCTGCGCTGAACCAAGTCAAAGAGGCGAAGAAGCTCGGCGCCGTCGGCATGATGATCCTTGGCACAGCCGGCGATCGACTGCTCGACGATCGCGGCCTGCTGCCCTTTTACGAAGTCGTCGAGGCAGAGAACTTGCCTCTGGCTGTCCATGTCGGTTGGGCCTGCCCATCGCTGAACAATCTTTACACGCACATCTACCCCTCAGGTGTCATTCCATTCTTGATGCCCGTGTTGATGGGCATGGTGTCGATGATGAGCGGCGGCATCTTCGACAAGTTTCCAAATCTGCGGGTGGTCTATCTCGAAGCGGGCTGTCTGTGGGTGCACTTTATCCTCGAGCGGCTGCATCATCGCTTTCAACACTCTGGGACAAATCTCTCGAATATTGTTTCACGCACCGCGCCGATTCAAAAACTGGCACCGGAAGAATACATTAAAAAGGGCAATCTCTATTTTAGTTCCGAAGTTGAAGACATATTGTTACCGCAGGTGTTAGATCTGGTTGGCGACACGCAGCTGATGTTCGCTTCAGACATGCCGCACGGCGATCGTGAGAGATTCGCAGCAAGAACATTGACCGATCGCAAAGACATCAGCCAAGCGGCAAAGAGGAAGATTTTGGAGATCAATCCTGCGCGGTTCTATAATTTGCCTGGATTTTGATTCGATTTTATCGGCGCCCGTCAAAAGGCCAAAAAGTTGACGCCTCCTCGTTCCTCGCTAAGGCTCTGCGCCAACGAGCGGCGCGCCCAAAGCAACCTTTCACCCCAACAACTCGCCGACCGATCCGACCGCCACGCCAGCTAGAATCATCTCAACTCTTGCCCAGAGCTTTGATAAAGCCACTCTGCTCGATCTCGCGGATCAAATCGCTTCGGATGAAGCTGTCGTAGTCGGTCGTGCGCGCTTTGGGGTCTTTTATCTGATCGAGGACAGTTTTCACTTCTTCACCGGACGGCGTCGGGACGAGACGGAAGTAGCGCTGGGTGAACAGGTCATAGGTCTCGTCGAGCACGGCTTGCTCGTCCATCTTGGTGTATTTTTTCAACACTCGGATGGCGAAGTCGCGGTTGCGGCGCAGATAGTGGGTCGACTCAATGATCGCTTTAAGAAAATTCAAAACCACCAGCCGGTTGGTTTTGATATACGCTTCCGTGGTCATGTACGAGAGCCCAGGATAGCGAATGCCCAGGTTACCCAGGTCCATCATTTCCCTAAAACCCAGATGCTTGGCTTTGGTCAGCGCCGGCGACGACAGCGCGCCGCCATGAATGGCGCCGTTCTGCATGGCGGCCAAGATTTCCGGCAGGCCGCCCAACTGCAAGATCGCCACGTCTTTTTCCGGTTGCAAGTTGACCTTCTCGAGATACTTCCGGATGCCGAAGTCACTGAGCGCACCGAAGCGGGTGACGCCGAGTTTTTTGCCCTTCAAATCCTGTGGTGATTTCAGATCGGAATGAACCATGAGGCTTTGCGGCGTGGTATCGAGCAGCGTCGCGAACATCACTGCGTCGGCGCCGCCGACTCTGGCCAAGATGCTGCCCGTGCCGGCGCCTTGAGTGATCTGGGTTTCGTTGGCTATGGTCGTCGACATGGCGCGAGGCCCGCCGCCGATGTAGATCGAGCCGACTTCGAGTCCATGTTTATTGAACAGCCCGGCGTCGACGGCGACCCAGGACGACAGCGACGCCGCACCAATGGACGAGTAGCTCATGCGGATACGCGTGAGATCTCTGCTCTGCGCGAACGCTATGCTGGGGATAAGTAGAACGGTGAAACTCAGGAATCGAATGAGGCGCATGGTTAAAAGGGTTCCTCCGCCCGTAGTCCTATCCCGGCCGTATGACTGCCGTCAAGGGGAGAATTTTCACCGCGCAGAGCATTGACGGTGGGTTCAAACCCGGGCAGTAACAATGTCTCACCGAACATGCGGATAAGGCTTTTTTCCAGTGTAATTTGCGTTTGATCGAGCGGCGCCACGCGGCCGATCACAGGAGAGACACCATGTGGAAACACCCTTGGCCACCGTTGCAGCTGATTGTTCTGGCGCTTGCCCGGATCTCAGACCGCGCCAGGCCCTGGCGAATTTACCTGGCCCGACGGTACGCTCAACGCGCAGGAGTCGAATGCAATGCGTACTGATCGCTATGCGCTAGGGAATAATTTGAAATGTTTTCCGTTGACCCAATCGATACACACCAAAACCACGCCGGTCCAGAGTAAAAACCCAATCGGTTTCTAGTTCCCCGCCGAGGGCAACTAACGTCGCATCGGCGTAATCCATCGGCACATTGCGGTAGCGCTCCATCAATGCGGACACTCGTCTCAAGCTCTTGATTGACGCCGGCACAAGCTGAAATGCTCCTCTGAGGATAAATTCAAGAGCGTTCTTCTGTGCACGCCAATGAGGTCCGACCAAGTAAAGTGTCTCTGTAAGGACAGCTTCGGTCGTAACGATGGGCCCATTCCAGGCTTCGAGCGCCGCGACGCAATCGTCGTGCGCATTCTCGTCGCGGTCAACGAGCGCGACAAACGCTCCAGTGTCCAGCAAGAGCTCAACGGGCACGGCGCATCCGCTGAATTAGATATTCGCGGTGTCGTTGACCTAAATCCGGACGGCCGCTAGCGACGATGCCGAGCAGATCGCGAACCTTGTCAATGGGCCGCACCTCTGGCTCACTATCCAGAAACTGCTCCAAAGCTTGCCGCACGATTTCCGACCGTTTGCGCTTCGACCGCTTCGCCGATCTCTCGAGCTTCGTTGCCAAATCCACCGGCAGCCGCATAGTCAATTGACGCTCCATAGACCACTTACCTCCATTGCATTCCATTGTAATGCATTGTTTTGCAAATGTCTAAAGCCAACAATGCACCAATCTCCCGCCACGAGCTCTGCCTCTATCGCGCTATCGGTCTGGTCAATCAAGACATCGTGCTGGCGAAGGCAATTTTCGCAATTTTCAAAGTGTGTTGGAGAAGGGATTGGGACAAGATCGGAGCCGTTGTCAATAGGTGTGTAAAAAGATACTAGGCGGCGACCCTCATCTCTTTGCCATTGTCATACTTCGTCCCGCGCGCTACTTTTCCGACAAGCTGTGGTGCGTTCAGTTTGCGGAAGCTCTT
>VGTH01000033.1 GCA_016874755.1 Deltaproteobacteria bacterium
ATTGCAGGAGCGGCGACGGCTGAGTCGATGCCCGACAAAGATATCGTGGACACGGCGGTTTCAGCGGGTTCGTTCAAGACGCTGGTTGCGGCGGCGCAGGCAGCCGGTTTGGTCAGCGTGCTCAAGGGCGAGGGTCCGCTAACGGTTTTTGCCCCGACCGACGAGGCCTTCAAAAAGCTTCCGGCCGGGACGGTCGAAAATCTGTTGAAGCCGGAAAACAAAGATAAGTTGGTATCGATTCTAACTTATCATGTGGTTCCCGGACGAGTGACCGCGGACAAAGTTGCCGGCCTAAGATCAGCCAAGACCGTGAACGGTCAAGAGCTCAAGGTCAGTAAGAAAGATGGCAAAGTGATGATCGATAATGCCCGGGTAACTTCGACTGACATTTTGGCTAGCAACGGGGTTATTCATGTGATCGACACGGTGGTGCTGCCAAAGTGAGCGAGTGAGTCCCAGCGGGGCCGGCCTGGTCCGGCCCCGCTAATAGGTGGAGAATGCGAAAATACTCGGCATATACAGGATCAGAAAATAGCGACAAAATACTGTGAGGCTTGCGATTAAGATCGGAAAGGATTTATGTATGCTGAAATGGGAGTACTGTATTTTGAGCGGTGTGGAAACATCTTTAAAAAGAAGATTGTCGGTTTCGGTAGCATTTTCTGGGAATGCGCAAGCGAATAGAAATTTTGATGTTGAGCTGGACCGAGATAAAGGGGACGAAATTTTTACGAGCGGATTTCTGGGTGATCGTGGCGGCGAAGGGTGGGAGCTGGTGGCTTTTCACCGCGCGCCGCCGACGCTTGAGGCGGTATTGAAAAGACCTATGTTTACTAGCGAAAGCGAAACGGAACTTACTTTAGAGTCGAACCAGGCGGATCGCGATTCGGCTCGAAAGATAGGTTTCGTATCACGTAATGGAGCACTTGAAGACTAAGGGATTTTAATTTTTCAAGGAACGCCGCTTGAGTCATCGGATAGTGGTGAATTATGTTCGGGCTAAGACATCCTGCGAACCAATGTGATCGAGTAAAACCCCGCCGAGTCGTGGTGACTGGCCTTGGGGTCGTCAGTCCGAACGGCGTCGGCGTTGATAGTTACAAAAGATCCTTGGAGCAAGGACTAAGCGGTATCAGTACGATTTCGTCTTTTGATGCGAGCGGGCTTGCGTGCCGGGTGGCCGGCGAGGTGACAGCCGCGAGAGAAGATACGGAACTGCCGCCGCGTGAGCGTAGGCGCATCGGGCGTGCCGTGCATTTGGCGATTTCGGCGACTCGCGAGGCTTTGAATCAGGCTCGGGTTTGTCCGTCGGGCATGAGTTTGGCCGAGAGGCAGTCGTGGGGCGTGATCATTGGCAGCGGCGGTGGGGCGGTGGATTTTGCCGAGGAACAGTATCGGCTCTATTATAGTGATCAGTTTCGCAAGATTAGTGCTTATAATGTCTCGAGTTCGACCATCGGCTCTCTATCCAGCGAGATCTCGATCCATTTTGGTTTTCATGGTCCTAGCCATGTCATCTCCACAGGCTGCACGAGTTCCACCGATGCGTTAGGCTATGCGTTTAATCAAATCCGTTTCGGCTTGGCCGATCGTTTAGTCGCGGGCGGCGCCGATGCGACTATTACGCCGGCGGTTATGCAGGGCTTTTGCATCATGCAAGCTGTGTCGACATCGCGCAATGACAAGCCGTCGCGGGCGTCTCGGCCGTTCGACCACAGCCGTGACGGATTTATTCTTGGGGAGGGTGCCTGGATTCTGATTCTGGAAGAGCGCGAGCTGGCATTGACGCGGGGTGCGAGAGTCTACGCTGAGCTGTTGGGATACGGGTCGACATGCGACGCGTATCATCGCGTCCGTCTCGAGCCGAGCGGCGAGGAACCAGCGCGGGCAATGAGCTTGGCGATCCAAGACGCGCGGCTTGCCAAAGACGAAATAGGTTACGTTGCGTTGCACGGGACTTCTACGGTGCTGAACGATAAAACCGAGACCCGTGCGGCAAAAGTATGTTTCGGCAAGCGAGCCCACGAGCTGCCGATGAGTTCGGTTAAGTCGATGATCGGACATCCTCAAGGCGCATCGGGATCGGCCGGTGTGGTGGCGGCGATCTGCGGCATGAACGGCGGCTTTTTGCCGCCAACGATAAATTTGGATAAGTCCGATCCGGAGTGCGATCTCAATTACATTCCTAATCAAAGTATCGAAAAGTCGATCGACATCGCGCTGTGTAACTGTATCGGTTTCGGCTCGAAAAACTCCGCACTGGTCGTCGCTCGGGGGTGTTGACGTGGAGCGGAGTTACGACAAAGAAATGATGGATCTTCCGGACAACCTTCCGGAGATCTTGGCCGAGGACTTGAACAACCTGCGTATCCTCAACCGATACTTGAGCGGCTCGCGCAGCGTGATGTCGGCGCTTCAGCAAGCTGTGGGGGATGAGCTACCGAAAGAGCTTTCGATACTGGATGTCGGCACCGGTAGCGCCGATATTCCAGCGGCAATATTTGCTTGGGCAAAACGGCGCAAGGTCGCGGCGAATATCGTAGCCGTGGAGGCAGACTGGATAACCGCGCGCATCGCGGCTGATCAAACCAGGAAACTCGGGGCCATCAAGATTATTCGAGCTGATGCCAGGGCACTGCCATTTTCTCCCGGCTCTTTCGATTTCGTAATCGCATCGCAGTTTTTGCATCATTTCTCGGAGGACCGAATCATCGAGCTTTTGAAGCATTGGGCCACGCTGGGACGGCGTGCGATTGTGATCAGCGATCTGATAAGAAGCCCGATTGCCTATTTTGGAATTCGACTGCTCACCAAGCTTGCGACGCGCAACGTCATGACGCTGATTGATGCGCCGCTGTCGGTGCGACGTGCATTCACATTTAGCGAATGGCACCGCCTCTTGTCCCAGGCCGATATCGGGCCGGTGAAAATGTTCTCGGTTTGCCCTTTTCGCATGGCTGCCGTGGTTCAACTGGGAGGGCGGCAATGAAGGAGTTCGATGTTGCAATCATTGGCGCCGGACCGGCGGGCAGCGCGACTGCGATCACGCTTGCGCAGAGCGGGTTTGATGTTGTGCTGATCGATCGCGCGTTTTTCCCGCGCGATAAACTATGCGGCGATTTTGTCAATCCGATTAACTGGCCAGTGCTCCAAGAACTGAATGTTGCCCACGAGTTGCTTTCTTTGCCGCATACCAAGGTCTCGACGTTTCGCCTGACCACGGCCGGCGGAGCGGAAGCGGTCCGTGCTATGCCGGGGCAAGGCGTGTATCACTTCGGACTGGGTCTTAGACGCTTTCATCTTGATCATGTGCTTTTTGAGCGGGCGGCGCGCTCCGGCGTGAGTGTTTATCAAGGGGTCAAGGTGAGCGGCGTAAAGCGCGTTTCGCGTGGCTGGCATTTGGATCTGAATGAGCACGGTCGCCCATGGGTTGCTCAAGCTAAGCTTCTGGTCGGTGCTGATGGCAGAAACTCTTGGGTGGCACGGCAAATCGGCGTTGCGTCTAAGCCTGCCAAGTACCCAGCTTCAGTGGGATTTGAAATCCAATTACAAAAAGTCCCGGGGTCGTGTGGCAGTGTCGAGATTCATCAGTACGTCGGCGGTTATGGGGGAGTGGTGCGGGTCGATCCGAGTACCGTCAATCTTTGCTTTACGGTAAAGCGATCGCTGCTCGGGAAATCGATTTCCTTCGATAATCTGCGCGAGCGTTTTCTGCGCCACAATCCGTTTCTCAATGTGCTTGTGCGCGCGAGCGAGCCGGTAAGCGATCTGCGTTCAGTGTGGCCGGTTTATTTTCCGGCGCGACGCTGTTTTGGCGATGGTTTTCTGCTGGTGGGAGACGCGGCTCGGGTAACGGAGCCGCTAACCGGTGAAGGAATTTTCTTCGCACTCAGAGCCGGCCAGTTGGCCGCAAGAACGATGGCCTCAGCCTTGCGGCAGAACAATTTTACAGAGGTACAGCTCGGTTCGTACGATCGAGCCTGCCGGAGGGAGTTTAGCGCGCGCCAGCGGCTTAACGCGCTAATACGGAACTGCATCTATCGACCGAGATTACTGTCGTTGGCGGTGCCGCTCTTGAGTCGTCAAACGCAGCTTTTGGATTCTTTGATTAGCCAAGTCTGTCTGCCGCGTTTGGCTTGTGATTGACAAATCATGTCTAATAATCTTGGGCCTTGCGAGAGTTATGGAACATTTTAGCAAAACATCTCTCATTGCGGCGCCGGCCCAGCTGGTTTTTGGCTGGCATGAAGCTCCCGAGGTGTTCGAAAAGTTGACTCCACCCTGGGAGCATGTGCGAATTATCGAGCGCAGCGCCGAGGGCATTAAACCTGGAACCCAATTGACTCTTGAGATGCGCCTCGGACCACTTAGGCGGCGTTGGATCGCGGTTCATACCGCTTACGAGCCCGGACGGATGTTTCGTGATGAGCAGTTATCAGGTCCCTTCAAGATTTGGGTTCACACCCATAGCGTCACACCGAAAGATCGGAATTCCTGTGAGCTGACCGATGATATCCAATATCAGTTACCATTTGGATGGATCGGTCGGTTGGTTGGCGGTTGGTTGATACGGCGCAAACTCAACCGTCTGTTCGATTATCGCCACCGGGTGACCAAACAGGCATGCGAGCATCAGGTTGATTTTCCGATCACAAAGAACCGTTCCGGCAATCTTCACTTGCTTGAAGCGCGCCGCCGAATTGGAAATTGAGCACTAATCTAGCGGGATGCTTCGGCTAGGCTAGTGAATTATCTCAAGACTAACGGCATCGCGAGCGGTGGCATCGATTTTCACGCCCGCTGGCTCAATGGCGTTGGATGTTTTAAGAAGGTGTGCCCGCGATCGATCCCGCCATTCTGCGGGTGAAGTCCCAGGCGAAAATTCGCAGCGGGCGAATTTCGATGGCGATTTCGGCGTCGGCGCGTGCCAGGAGATTCTTGCCGAGCGGTGTTTGCCTGCCACTCAAATAGCGTGCGACCAGTCGTTCAAGCGTCGCTCGACCCAGCTCCGGCCTGAGCGCGGCTTCTCCCTGCCCGCGCACACCTCGGTAGGGAGGCAGATCGCTGGCAATCTCGAAAGCGCAACGGCTGTTCTGCCGCAGATGCGCAATGATTTTTGCGCTTTCCTGAGTTGCGCAATAGATTTTTTCGTTCTCATAGAGAAACCAGAGAGAAACCACCAGCGGCCAGCCCTGGCGGGTCAAGCAGGCCAGGCGCAGCGGAATGCGGGATTGCTCGAAAAACGATCGGTGCAACTCCAACGCGCCACTCATGTCCACAAGCGAGCCCTCCCACGCATCTGGCTTCGGCCTGGATTCAATATAGCGGATTGCGCCGCGCACGCAAACTCAGAGTACCAGGATTTGTTACGGCGACTTCTGGCAATTCAGGCGGACTGCGAAATCGGCGGTCCGCATCTCCACCTGTTGCAGCTATCATCCTTTCGCAACAATTACGCCCGGGAAACTCAAGGAAGAACTCGGCCACGTGGGACATGGATTGAATATGACATTGGAGTTGCTGGCGCAGAGAGACGACTCGAGAATAGCGCTTCAGGAGGCGCTAGAACGGTGGTATCCGAAGGCGCTAAATATGTTCGGTCGTTACGATCGGCGAGGTATATCTACTGGGGACTAAAGCGGCGCAGTAATGAGCAAACTCGGATCGAGTTTATTGGATTGTTCGGGCCCATCGGGCGCGCTAACTTGACTCGCTGCACCCGTTAGGTTTTGATAGGGTGGTTAATGCAAAGGGATGATCGCTGTCACGAGCTTGCGATGTAGGCATTCCTGTTTAAGCGAATCGACGGCGAGAATGTGTGGCCCAATCGGCAGCTAAATTGACCGCGGAAGGATTAGAGACAGTGAACTTGGACCGGGTGCTCAACTCCGGGCAACTGTTGAAATTGCTCCAGACCGCTGTCGCGCAAGCGAAAGAAGCGGTGCTGATTACCTCCGCCCAGCTCGAACTACCTGGCCCCGAGATTTTGTTCGTCAATCCCGCGTTTTGCGAGATGACAGGCTACAGTCAAGCAGAGATTATTGGCAAGACGCCGCGCATTCTTCAGGGGCCAAGATCTGATCGTGCCATGCTTCAGCGCTTGCGAGAGGCTCTCGCTGAGGGCGAAACGTTCTCGGGCGAAACTGTCAATTATCGCAAAGATCGTAGTGAATATTACGTCGAGTGGGATATCAGTCCGGTTCGCGCGGAGGACGGGCGAGTTGTTTATTTTCTTTCGATTCAGAGAAACATCACTGCCCGTAAAGCGGCCGAACAGCAGCTTCAAGACGCCTTTACTCAGATCGAGAAAAGCCGCGCCGATCTCCTCGCGATCCTAGATGAGCTTAACATCGGCACGGCCATGGCCGACGAGCAGGGGCGGATTGTGTTTCTTAACCGCGTCGCCAAGGGCATTTTCGCGCGGCGAGAAAGCTCAAACCGGCCTTGGCGCGAGCTGTTCAATTTCTCGCACGAAGATACTGCGTTGCTGGATGGCGTGGTCCGAAGAAGCCCTACGGAGCGCGTCAAGATTTCGGTGCATGTCGATCGTGCCGATGGCCACCGGTTCTCCTTGGAAGTGGATGTCAAAGATGATCCCCGCGACCGACGCGGCAAGATTTTCTTTTTTTATGACGTCACCGTGGTGGATGACCTGCGCCGGCTGCTTGGCGAACGGGTGCAGTTTCACGATCTGATTGGCAAGAGCGAGGCCATGCAGACCGTGTACAAGCGCATCCGCGACATAGCTCGCGTTGACGCAACTGTCCTCATTGAAGGGGAGACGGGCACCGGCAAAGAACTGGTCGCACGCGCGATTCATTTTTCTAGTCAACGTAAGGACAAACCTTTTGTTGCGGTAAACTGCGCTGGCCTCACCGAATCGCTCTTGAGCAGCCAGCTCTTCGGTCATAAACGAGGCGCGTTTACGGGCGCCATCGATGATCAGCGCGGTCTGTTTGAAGCCGCCAACGGCGGAACCTTGCTGCTGGACGAAATCGGCGATATCCCGATGCCTGTGCAGAATCAGCTGTTGCGCGTTCTACAGGAGCGCGAGATTGTGCGGCTTGGCGAGACCTTGCCGCGCAAGATTGACGTGCGCATTTTGGCAGCGACGCACCGCAATTTAAGCGAGGAGGTTGCCGCAGGCAGGTTTCGCTCTGATTTGTTTTACCGCATCCGGGTGGCGCGCCTTGGTTTGCCGCCGCTAAGACAGCGACGTGAGGATATTCCCGCGCTGGCGGCGTCCTTTCTTGGGCAGTTTTCCGCTGCCAGCGGCAAGCGCGTCAGCGAGATGAGCCAAGAGGCGCTCCGTTTTTTGATGGACTATGATTGGCCTGGTAATGTGCGCGAGCTACGGAGCGCCATAGAGTTTACCTTGATTCACTGTGCCGGAACGGTGATTCAAGCCGACGATTTGCCGCCGGAAGTATTTCCCATGGCGGACGTCATCCCTGGTGACCCACTGATGGACGAGAGATCGCGATTTCTCCAAGCGCTCGATCGTTCCCGCGGCAATCGTGCCCAAGCTGCACGCTTGTTAGGCATCAGTCGCGCAACTCTTTACCGCCGTTTGGCCGACCTCAAGATCGATCCCGAGAGTCACTAGTTTAGTTTTCTCTGCTGATACAGCCTTGAGACGGGGCTGAGACACGTGGTTGTCTCAAGCGCCCTGCTGAGATCTTCCTTCGGCATTTCGCTCGGCGAAAAACTCTAATCAAATCGGCACCCAATCCAGTTCCTGCGACTTGGCATTCGAGTTGCGCTAGTAATGTGCGTGCGCAAAATAAAAAAATAAGGAGCAGAGAACATGAATTCGTTAAAGAAGGGATTGCTTGGTTTTGCACTGAGCTTAAGTATTGCAGGAGCGGCGACGGCTGAGTCGATGCCCGACAAAGATATCGTGGACACGGCGGTTTCAGCGGGTTCGTTCAAGACGCTGGTTGCGGCGGCGCAGGCAGCCGGTTTGGTCAGCGTGCTCAAGGGCGAGGGTCCGCTAACGGTTTTTGCCCCGACCGACGAGGCCTTCAAAAAGCTTCCGGCCGGGACGGTCGAAAATCTGTTGAAGCCGGAAAACAAAGATAAGTTGGTATCGATTCTAACTTATCATGTGGTTCCCGGACGAGTGACCGCGGACAAAGTTGCCGGCCTAAGATCAGCCAAGACCGTGAACGGTCAAGAGCTCAAGGTCAGTAAGAAAGATGGCAAAGTGATGATCGATAATGCCCGGGTAACTTCGACTGACATTTTGGCTAGCAACGGGGTTATTCATGTGATCGACACGGTGGTGCTGCCAAAGTGAGCGAGTGAGTCCCAGCGGGGCCGGCCTGGTCCGGCCCCGCTAATAGGTGGAGAATGCGAAAATACTCGGCATATCTACAGGAAAAGAAAACGACAATAATATGCTGCGAAGCCTGCGATCAAAATAACGTGAGTCAAGTTACCATCGGCATAGAAGTCGAAACAAATGGCTACTCGATCGTTAAGCTATGTGAGAATTGCGGCGCCATTGATGGTGACCTGATGCAATTTTGCCGCGAGTTTGTTTTAGGCTGCAGTGATAACTAATGGCAGGGATATCAAACTAATCGACGATTGGAGGCGGGATGAAAACGCTCATATTCGTGGTCGGAATGATAATGATGACGGCGGCAGTTCACCTACACAGAAAGTCCACCCGTAAGCGTGTGATAACAGAACCGCAGAACTCAATGGCGTTTTGGAATCCTTTTTTCGCCAAACGCCGTCGTCGATCAAGTTACTGCGAGCATAAACGGACCTTAGTCTATGACCCGATCAGCCGTGATGCTAAATCATCCTAAGCTCTGTTTGAAAAAATAAAGTGTTGCGTCTCACGATCTGATTCCACGAGAATTTTGCGAATCGAAAAGGTCTTTTAGCACTTGATGGCGGTAGTCAAAAATGCGCTCTAAATCAGGAGCGACGAGTAAGAGGTTAACTAAAGTGCCGCCGGGCACCGCGTATTCGACGTTGTCGCCCACTAAAGTGCCGCCATGGTCGTGATCAAACGTATGATCGTGGACCCACAAAGAGTACGGTCCTCTGGTTTGCCGGTCGACGAATCGCAGGGGCGGCTGCCATAAGCTGATCTCACTTTGCCAAAAAATAGGGATGCCGCGCAGGCGCAGACGATAGTCAAGCAGTGTTCCGGTTTGAATCGTCGTTGATGGGGGTGATAGGACTTTAAATCTCAACCACGGCGGGGTGACGCGGTCGAGGTTATGCGGGTTGGAAAAAAAATTGAAGATTTTCTCGCGCGGTTGAGGCAGCCATAGGCTTCTCTTGAGTGAAAAGGTTTTCATTGATCGCGGCCAGCGGATTTGGCTCGATCACACGTGATTTCGCAGCATCAGTTCTTTCGGATTCGGTTCGAGATAGACCTGCGTTTTCAGGTAGGCAATCTGATATTTGTTGGTGTAGTGGCGCAGGAGGGTTGTGGGTGCGATCAGCGGCACCAGTTGGCGGCGAAAGTCGCGAATCAGTTCGACCATTTCTTGGCGCTCATCGGCTGAAAGCTGCTTGGAAACGTAACCAAGCATGTGCTCCAAGACGTTGGTGTGCTTCTGGGTGGTGGCAGGTTTGGCCAGAGCGTGCATATAAAGTTCGCCGTATTCAAAATAGATGTCGGCTAGGGGCTTGGTTTTGGCCGCGCCAACGATGCGGCCGAGTTGACGGTAATGAGTCTCACTGTGGGCGAGCAAAAGAAATTTATGTGCGGTGTGAAACTCGACCAACCCTTGTCGAGATTGGGGTTGCGACGAAAAATCCTGCCAACGCCGGTAGGCAAAGACTCTTTCGATGAAATTCTCCCGGAGCTTGAGGTCGTTGAGGCGACCTTCCTCTTCGACAGGCAGCAGCGGCAGATGTTGCATCAGCGCCGCAGCGAACAAGCCGCGTCCGTCCCGTTTTGGCGCGCCTTTAGCACTAAAAACTTTGACCCTTTCCATGCCGCAACTCGGCGAGTTTTTCTTGAGCACGTAGCCCGAGAGATGGAGATCGATGAGCTGCTGGACACGCTGCCGGGCGAATTTGTTCATAATTTCGGTCCAGTCGGTGCCGGACTTTTCGGCGATCATTTTGGGGTTCGTGGCGTCGCCCACCAGCCGCACGGTTTCGCGGGGAACACCCATGCCGGTCTCCATTTCGGGACAGACGGCAACCCATTCGACAAACCGGCCCAAAACGCCGGTAAGAAATTCGTCGCGTTTGTGTCCGCCGTCGAAGCGAACCTTGGCGCCGAGAAGGCATGAGCTGATGCCGACCTTTGGTTTAGTGGCCCCAACTTTGTTCATAGCTATGTTGATTACATGTGACAGGTGCTTTATACAAGTCAATATTATTTAACATGCAATGTCGCTATAGCGGACATAGACGGAAAGCCGCGACACTGAAATGAAGCTCGTCATAACCGGCGCCAGCGGTTTTATTGGATCGGCTCTAGTGCAGCAACTGTGGAAGGATTTCCATTCGCTGGTGCTGTTGAGCCGCAACCCGCGGCGCCAAGAAGAAGGCAGTAGCACCAAGACTTATCTAAGCTGGCAGCCCGGCCAAAGCGGTGCATGGGAGCAATCCGTTGACGGCGCCGACGGCGTAATCAATCTAGCGGGGGAGCCGATTGCGGGTAAACGTTGGAGCGTCAAGCAGAAGCAGAAGCTGCGATCGAGTCGCATCGAGACCACCCAAGCGTTGGTTTCAGCCATAGCGAAAGCCAAAGTCAAACCAAAGTTTTTTCTCAGCGCCTCCGCCGTCGGTTATTACGGCGATCGGGGCGACGAGCTGCTGACCGAAGAGTCGCCGCCGAGCAATGATTTTCTCGGACGACTTTGTGCCGATTGGGAAGCGGAAGCAAAAAAAGCTGAGCTCTATGACATTAGAGTGGTGCAGCTGCGGACCGGCATCGTGCTTGGCAAGGACAAAGGTGCGCTCAAGAAGATGGCGCCGCCCTTCAAAATGTTTTTCGGCGGGCCCCTGGGTTCGGGACAGCAGTGGATGCCGTGGATTCATATCGACGATGAGGTGGGTCTGATCAAATTCTTGATGGAACATGAGTCGGCCCGCGGCGCGTTTAATCTGACCGCCCCCAATCCGGTCACCATGGCAGAGTTTGCCGCCGCGCTTGGCAAGGCGCTCAACCGTCCGGCCTGGGCTTCGGTGCCTTCTTGGGTGCTGGCCCTGATGCTTGGCGAGATGGCAGACATGCTTTTAGGCGGACAGCGCGCCGTGCCGAAAGCCGCTCTGGGTCTCGGCTACCGCTTCAAGTATCCGAGAATCGCCGTAGCGTTGGACTCGTTAAATTTATGAACTTGCTCAGTGACAGCGCCAGGCGCGCAGTTCAATCTGTATTCTAGAGTTTCCGTTGGAAGCCTCAGGACTCACCAAGAAGTTTTCGCAGCGGCCGAAAAGTCTCGGCTGTTTGTCGAATGCGTATCATATGGCGCTCGTCAACGGCGACGCCGATGCGGCGGGCGCAGTGATCGACGAACTGGTTGCCGGAAGATATACGCTCGCGGATATATACATGTCTTTGATCGGGCCGGCCCTGCAGGGCCTTGGCGAGGCTTGGTGTGTCGGCGATATCGGTGTCGGTCAGGAAAAGCTCACGACCCAGATCGTGCTGGCGCAAATGGAACGGCTGCGCGCGAAGTTTGTCGCGCCGTCGCACCGCTCTTCTTTTCGCGTCATGGTTTCTTGCGTCGAAGGGGAAATGCACTTTATCGGCGCGCGCATGTTTGCCGACCTTTGCCTGGCGCGTGGCTGGTGGGTCGACTTTCTCGGTCCCGATGCTCCGAACTCGGCGATCGTCGACATGGTAAGACGGCGCTATCCCCAACTACTGGCCCTTTCGCTGACGATGGACCACGGCCTCGCCCATGCAAGAAAACTCGCGGTCGAACTGGAGGATGTGGCGGCGCCGCCAAAGCTGCTTCTGGGGGGGCAGGCGGTGGCGGCTATTGTTGCGCGATCCTTAGGGAGCGGCGACATCCGTGTTGTCAGCGACCTTTATGCTGGGGTGGAATTTGTCGCGGATTGCCAGCGCAGCGAGCGGCCCAAGACGATTTTGCGCGAGTACTTGACCACGCTTGGCAAGAAGGTGAGGCGGCTGCGCACCGACAAGGGCTGGACCCAGGAGCAACTGGCCGAGGCCGCCAAGGTGACCCGAGTTTGCATCGTCGCCGTGGAAGGCGGCAAACAAAATCTTTCCATGGATATCGTCGTCCGGCTCGCCAATGCTTTGGCGATCACCCCGGAAAGTCTGTTGACCGGTGATCATGAACAGGTGAACACTTCCGGTTGAAAGGCGGGGATGTGTGAAAAATCCGTATTTTGCAAATGACAGCGCGGTGCTGGAACAACCACTGGCTCATCGTCCCGAGTGGCCGCGCCGTGAGGTTGTGGCGAGCCATCGGCCGAGCGGAAGCCTGCCCTTTCTGGACAACCTCGGTGAGCTGCTCGGCGTGAACGATGTTGCTGCGCTACAGGACATTTTGGATCGTGCATTGTTCGGCCCGGTGGCGGAGGCGACGGCCCATCCCGGCAAGCGCATCCGCGCGCAGCTGGTGAGCTTGTGCTACCAACTGGTCAATACTGCCTCACCTTCGGTTGCACAGGACGCGGCCTATTGCCGGCGCGCAGCCGAAGTGGTGGAGGTGATTCACCTTGGTTCCTTGATCGTCGACGATATTGAAGACGGCAGCCTGGTGCGGCGCGGCCATCCGGCGCTGCATGTGCGGCACGGTGTGCCGCTCGCGCTCAATGCCGGCAACTGGCTCTACTTTTGGTCCGCCGACCTGATTCGGCGCTTGGATCTACCGGAAAGCGCAAAATTGCTGGTTTACGAACTGTACCATCGGACTATGTCGCGCGCCCACCTGGGCCAAGCGGCCGACCTTGGCTGTCGCGCCAATACCTTGGCGCAGTCGGCGGTGGCGCCGGCCTGCCTCGGCACCGTCGAATTGAAGACCGGCGCGTTGATGGGTTTTGCTGCGGCATTGGGTGGCGCAGCGGCAGCGGCGCCGGTGCGGATGGTGCGGCTGTTGGACGAATTTGGCAAACGTCTTGGCGTTGCGCTGCAGATGTTTGACGATATGGGAAACGTCATCGGCCGCTGTGAACCGGCCAAAAGATGCGAAGACCTGTTAATGAAAAGACTTTGTTGGGTGTGGGCCTGCGCGGCCACGCTCAGTCCGGCAAAAGAGTATCAGGCCTTCGTCGCCGCGGTGCAGGCTCTGCCTGAGTCAGCCGCGCTAAATGACTGGATGACCCGCTATGAGTTGATTCCCTACGTGCGCCAGAGCGCCCGCGGCCATCTCGATGCGGCGTTCCGTTTTTTGGAAGCAGGCTTGAAAGACGCGCCGCAAGCATGGTCGAAGCCGGCCTTGGAGCAGCTGCGTCACTTGGGTGAGGAGATCGCGGTGGCCTATGACTAAGCCGCGCGCAGCGATCGTCGGCAGTGGCTTCGGCGGTTTAGCGGCAGCGATCCGCTTGCAGGCTGCCGGCATGGAAACCGTGATTTTTGAGAAACGTGATCTGGCCGGCGGGCGCGCTTACGTTTATCGCGATCAGGGGTTCACTTTCGATGCCGGCCCGACGGTGATTACCGCGCCCGGTTGTTTGCGTGAACTGTTCACGATTGCCGGTCGCGAGCTCGACGATTACGTCGAGCTCCTGCCGGTCAAACCGTTTTATCGTTTGTTCTGGGAAGATGGTTACCGTTTCGACTACTCGGACGATGGCGAAGCGATCGAAAAGCAAATCATCGCTAAAGCACCAGGCGATCTGCCGGGCTACAAGAAGTTTCTTGCCTACTCCGAAGAGGTCTTCCGCGAGGGCTACGAAAAACTGGCCCATGTGCCGTTTTTAAATTGGCGCAGCATGATCGCCGTGGCGCCGCAGTTGATTCGCTTGGAAGCGTATCGGTCGGTTTACAGTGCGGTGGCTAAACATATTCAAGATCCCCATCTGCGCCAGCTGTTTAGCTTTCACTCTCTGCTCGTCGGCGGCAATCCGTTTACCACCACCTCGATCTACACATTGATTCACTGCCTGGAACGGAAGTGGGGCGTTTACTTTCCCAAAGGTGGCACCGGCGCCTTGGTGCAGTCGCTGGTCAAGCTCTACGATGAAATGGGCGGCAAGATTCACTACCAGAGTGAAGTGGCCGAGATTCTCACCGAGAATGAGAAAGTGATCGGGCTGCGCACCCAAGACGGCGCGCGCGAGCAGTTCGACGTGGTTGTCAGCAATGCCGATGTGGTTCACACCTACGATCGACTGCTCAAGCACGCACCCGAGATCGGCGCCATGCGGCACAAGCTCAAGCGCATGGCGCACAGCATGTCGTTGTTTTTGATCTACTTCGGTGTGCGGCAAAACTATCCGGATCTTTTGCATCACAATATTATTTTCGGGCCGCGTTATCGCGAGTTGTTGGAAGATGTTTTCTTGGGCGGCCGGCTGGCCAGTGATTTTTCGCTTTATCTGCATGCGCCGTCAAAAAGCGATCCGGGGTTGGCGCCACCGGGCTGCGAGACCTATTACGTGCTGTCGCCGGTGCCGCATCTTGGCAAGCTAGCGATCGACTGGAGGATCGAAGGTCCGCGCTACGCCGAGCGCATTCTCAAATATCTCGAAGAGCGCTACATGCCCGGACTGCGCGACGCGATCGTCACACAGCGTATTTTCACGCCGAAAGATTTTGAAACCGAGTTGAACGCCTTCAACGGCTCGGCATTTTCGCTCGAGCCGCGTTTGACCCAGAGCGCCTATTTTCGCGTGCACAACCGCGATCGCATCATTAAGGGGCTTTACTTTGTCGGTGCCGGCACCCACCCAGGGGCGGGGATTCCCGGCGTGGTCAATTCAGGCAAAGCGACGGCGGGTTTGATTTTGCAGGATTACAAATCGCCGCTTACGCGCGCGCGCCAAAAAGTGGCCGAACCTTCCTATGCCTGAAGGGCTGCCAAACGAGGTCCGAGCCGCACTCGACGAGTGCCGCTGGATGATCGCCAAAGGGTCGAAGAGTTTTTCTCTTGCGGCCAAGCTTTTCGAGCCGGAAAACCGCCATGCGGCGTTCTTTCTCTATGGCTGGTGCCGCTACTGTGATGATCAAGTGGACGAGGCCGGCCAGCAAGCCGATCGAGCTCAAATGGAGCGCCGAGTGGCGGAGCTGAAGCGCGCCACGCTTGCTGCGTTTACCAACGAGGCGCAGGATCAAGCCGTGTTTGTTGCAATGCAGTATATCGTGCGACGCTACGCCATTCCGTCCCACTACGCGCTGGAATTGATCGAAGGCATGGCGATGGATGTGCGCCAGACACGCTATCGAACGCTCGACGAACTGCTGCTCTACTGCTATCGCGTTGCCGGCACCGTCGGCCTGATGATGTCCCATGTGATGGGCCTGCGCGACCAGACCGCGCTCAAGCATGCCGCGGACTTGGGCATCGCCATGCAGCTCACCAACATCGCTCGCGATATCATCGAAGACGCAGCGCTCGGCCGGATCTACCTGCCGCAGGAGTGGCTCGACCAGGCAGGTGTCGCTGCTGAAGAAATTGCCGAGGCGAAGAACCGTGCAAAACTAGCTCAGCTGACGCAGCGTTTGCTACAGCGAGCCGATGATTACTACCGCTCCGGTGACGCCGGTCTGTGGCATTTGTCGTTTCGCTCCGCCTGCGCGGTGTCAGCCGCGCGCCAGGTTTACTCTGAGATTGGCTCGTTGCTGCTGAGAAGGGGCGCGCACGCCTGGGACCAGCGCACCTATGTGACGGGCGTGCGTAAAATCCGGGTTGTCCTGCGCGGTGTGGGCAAACTGCTGAGTTCATTGCCGGCGCGATGCGCCCGCCCCTGGTCGCCCGTGCCGATCGATCATGTGTTGACCTTTGCGCAAGTCCGCTAATGTGTATGGAGAAAACACGATGCATTTGATCCCGTGGATTTTGCTCGCCGTGCAAGCCGCTATTGTTGTCGCGAGTCTGTTGGGCTACGGCATCTTTACCGCGCGGCCGGACCTACTCATGCAGGTCGATCCGCAAGCGCGCTTTTTCACTTGGGCGTTTTCCGGCTTTGCCATCGGCAATATGCTGTTCGGCGGACTGGCGGTGGTTGCCGATGCGCTTATGCGCAACCGACTAAGAGCGCTGGTCGCGTTCATCGCCATTTATGCCGTGAGTCTCGCCAGCGAACTGATGGGAACCGGATGGGGCATCCCGTTTGGCCCGTACTCTTACACCCACCTGCTGGGGCCTAAATGGTTTGGCCTGGTGCCGTATCTGATTCCTCTCAGTTGGTTCACCCTGGCCTGGGTTTGCTGGGTGATCGCGCGCCAGCGCGCCATGGGTATGAAATGCGTCCTCCTGGCAACCTGGCTACTCGTGGCCTGGGACCTGTTGCTCGATCCGGCGATGAGCAAGGTGACGAGCTATTGGGTCTGGGGTGAAGCGGGAAGCTACTATGGGATGCCATGGAGCAATCTGTTCGGTTGGGCAGTCACTGGCTTGGTGCTGTTTGTCATCCTGCACCGAGTTGAGCCTGAGCCGCGCAGCACGGTAAGCTTCGCCGGGTGGGTCTACTTTGTCAATTTTGCCTTGCCGCTTGGATTTTGTGCTCTCAATCAATATTGGCTGGCAGTGGCGGCCGGCATCGGCAGTGTGGTTTTGGCTTTGGTCGCTTTCCGAAAGACTCAATCGGCGCCGGAGTCTTTAAGTGCCTTGAACCCTAAATTTCCAGCGGAGGCGGGCGCGTCGCGCCATCTTTCATGAATCTCTGCACCAAATCTGCATCGGCGAATTTGAAGAATTGAGCCGCTCGATGTTACACTGAGCGCACTTTAGCTTGGTGATGAAACGACGGTGATACTTGAATTCTAGTGTGGCAGCGAAACGTTTGCACGGCGTGGCCAAATTTGATCTGGAGCACTACTTGCGCTCACGCCGTGAGGCGGTGGACCGCGCCCTCGATAGCTACCTTGGCCGCTACTCCGAACACTCCCATACGATTTGGCGGGCGATGCGTTACGGCCTGTTTCCCGGCGGCAAACGCGTGCGGCCGATCTTGGTGCTTGCGGCCGGCGAAGCGTTCGGCGGCAAACGCCGAGCTCTCATGCCGTTTGCGTGCGCGGTCGAGATGATCCATGGCTACTCCTTGATCCATGACGATCTGCCGGCGCTCGACAACGACGATCTGCGCCGCGGCGAGCCGACCAATCATAAAGTTTTTGGCGAAGGAATTGCGCTGTTGGCAGGCGATGGATTGTTGACCGAAGCGTTTCGGGTGATCTCCGGACCGGAGGTCGCCAAGCAGCTGGCGCCGGATCTGATTCTGCGGCTGATTCATGAACTCTCCTGTGCCATTGGCATCTCCGGATTGGTGGGCGGTCAAGCCTTCGATATCGAAGCCGACCGCCGCGAAGTGGATATTGGCGTTGTCGAATACATCCATGTGCGCAAGACCGGCGCGCTCATTCGCGCATCCATTCGTCTGGGCGCCCAGGTTGCCGGCGCCGGCGAGGCCGACCTGCGGCGCATGTCGCGCTTTGGCGAAACGCTCGGCTTGGCGTTTCAAATCGCCGATGACATCTTGGACATTTTAGGCGAGACCGCGCCGGGTGAGGGCGGCGAGTCAGGCCATAACGAGTGGAACAAGGCGACCTATCCCTCGGTGGTCGGTGTCGGGCAAGCGCAAACACGACTGAAGCAGTTGCTCGATCAATGCCTGGCTGGGCTTGCGCCCTTTGGCAGGGCGGCCGATCCGCTGCGCGAATTGACCGTGCAGATTGCCCAACGCGCGCTCCAACAAAATGGTAAAGCTCGATCAGAGGAGATGAAAATCTGACATGACAAGATTGCTAGATAGAGTGGATGCCCCCAAAGACATTCGCCGGCTGCCGGTCGAGCAGCTGCCTCAGTTGGCCCAGGAGGTGCGCGACGAGGTGGTTTCCGTGGTGTCGGAGGTGGGCGGTCATTTGGCTTCGACCCTGGGCGCGGTGGAGCTGACGCTGGCGCTCCATTACGTTTTCGACACGCCGAAGGATCGCATTGTCTGGGACACCGGCCATCAAGCCTATGCGCACAAACTTATTTGCGGCCGGCGCGCGCGGTTATCGACCATCCGCCAATTGGGCGGACTCAGCGGATTTCTGAGCCGTGAAGAAAGCGAATACGACGTCTTCGGCGCAGGCCATGCGGGCACTTCAATCTCGGCGGCGCTGGGCATGGTTGAGGCCAGCAACTTGGCCGGCACGTCGCGCAAAGTCGTGGCGGTCATCAGTGACGGCGGCTTGAGCGCAGGATTGACGTTTGAGGGGCTCAACGCGGCGAGCCACCTCGATAAAGATTTGATCGTGGTCTTGAACGACAATGAGCATTTTATCGATCCACGCGTCGGCGCCGTGTCGTCGTTCTTGAGTAAACAGTTTACCACGGACTTGGGCGTGCGGTTGCAAAAGCACTTTTCAAACCTGTTGCTGAATTTGCCGCAGGGGGAAAATTTGAAACTTGCCGCGCGCAAAGTGCGCGATTCCTTTCTTGGCTTTGTCACGCCGGGATTCTTGTTCGAGAGCTTGGGCTTTCAATATGTCGGTCCCATCGACGGCCATAATATTGCCGAGATGGTGACAACCCTCGAAAACGTCAAGAAGATCGAGGGGCCAACCCTCGTCCATGTGCTGACGAAAAAAGGCAAAGGGTATCCGCCGGCCGAGAAGGACCCGATCAAGTATCACGGCGTGGTGCCGTTCCATGTTTTGACCGGTAAATGGAAAAAAGAAAAAGGGCCGATTCCCAGCTACACCGATGTTTTTGCCCAGGCCTTGATCAAAGTCGCCAAGGAAAATCCCAAAGTAGTCGGCATCACCGCAGCGATGGGCAGCGGCACCGGCATCGACAAGCTGTCGCGGGAACTGCCGGGGCGTTCTTATGACGTTGGCATCGCCGAGCAGCACGCGGTGACGTTTGCCGCCGGCATGGCGACCGAAGGTTACATTCCCGTCGTGGCGATCTATTCGACATTTTTGCAACGCGGCTACGACGAGATTTTGCACGACGTTTGCCTGCAAAATTTGCACGTGGTGTTCGCCCTCGACCGTGGCGGTCTGGTGGGCGCCGATGGGCCGACCCATCATGGCGTGTTCGATTTTGCTTACATGCGCTCGATTCCCAATCTCGTCATCATGGCGCCCAAGGATGAGAACGAGCTGCAGCATATGTTGAAGACCGCCATCGATTACGATGGTCCGATTTCGCTGCGCTACCCGCGCGGCGATGGCTGGGGCCTCAAAATGGACGAGAAACCGCGACCCTTGCCGATCGGCAAAGGGGAGCTTTTGCGCGGCGGCAAAGACATTGCGATCGTTGGCATCGGCCATACGGTGTTGCCGGCGCTGCGGGCGGCCAACGATCTGGCGCCGCTCGGCATCGACGCCGCGGTGGTGAACGCCCGCTTTGTCAAGCCGCTCGATAAAGAACTGCTGCGCGATGTCCTTGGCCGCGTCACCAACGTCATCACCGTGGAAGATCACACCGTGGTCGGCGGTTTTGGCAGTGCGCTGCTCGAGTTTTTCGCCGAGGAGGGGCTGAGCCACTTGGCGGTGCGCCGCCTCGGCGTGCCGGACCGCTTCGTCGCCCATGGCACGCAGGACGAGCTGCGCAAAATTTGCGGCTTTGACCAGGAGGCGATTACTCAAGCGGCGCTGCAAATGGTGCGCGCCGACAGAAAGCGAAGCAGGGAGGATGGCAAAGAGGGAGCGGCTCGATAAGCTGTTGGTGGATCGCGCCCTTGTGGCGAGCCGCGAGGAGGGGCGCGGCCGAATTTTGGCTGGAGAGGTGCTGGTCGATGATCAACCGGTGACCAAAGCCGGCAGCCAAATCAGCCTGGACGCAACGGTTCGCTTAAAGCCCCGCGCTTCGTCCTACGTGAGCCGGGGCGGCGACAAAATCGAAAAAGCGCTGCGTGAGTTTGCCCTCGACGTCGTCGGCAAAACCGTTTTGGATGTCGGCGCCTCCACAGGTGGGTTCACCGATTGCCTACTGTCTCATGGAGCGGCCCAAGTCTTCGCGGTCGACGTCGGCTATGGTCAGCTAGCCTGGAAGATCCGCAGCGATCCCCGGGTCAGAGTCTTCGAGAAAACCAACATCCGTTATCTCGATTTGGAGCGGTTGCCCAGCGCCGCCGACATTGCCACCATCGATGTCTCTTTTATCTCGCTCAAGCTAGTCCTGCCGCAGGTCAAAAAGCTCCTGGCAGCCGGCGCGCAAGTGATCGCCCTGATCAAGCCGCAATTCGAAGTGGGTAAAGGCAAAGTCGGCAAGGGGGGAGTGGTGCGCGCGGCGGCGGAGCACGAGCGGGTGATCGAAGAGATCAGAGAGGCCGCGCAAGCAGCAGGCTTTCAGGTCCGCGGGCTGGTCGAATCGCCCTTATTGGGGCCCAAAGGCAACCGGGAATTTTTGCTTCAGCTGGTGCTTGTCGGATGATCCCCGCCGAGGGCACAGCGGCTTTTTTAGATGCCTTCCAGGGAGCTGTCAAAGCTTGCCAACTATTTTATTTTGCTGGCGATTTGCTTGACTTGGCGGAAAGATTCGCTACAATCCCTGCGATCAGGCGAACGGGTGGACTGGGGGTGATTCAACTATGACGGGTGTGAGAGTCCGAGAGAACGAATCCATCGAGAGCGCCATCCGGCGCTTCAAAAAGCTCTGCGAGAAAGCCGGCATCTTGGCTGAATTGCGCAAACGCGAGCACTACGAAAAGCCCAGTGTGAAACGAAAGAAAAAAGCCATTGCCGCCAAGAAGCGAGCCATGCGGCGTGTGCGTCACTCTTTTTAGACCCAAGCTCGATGTGTGGTCGGCCGCGGCGTCCGTCGTGGCCGACACTTTCCAATGCCATTAAAAACCCAGATTCAAGATTCGGTTAAAGCGGCGATGAAGAGCGGCGATGCGCTGACGCTCTCGACGCTGCGGCTGCTCCTGGCAGCGTTGCATAACGAAGAGATCCGCCTGCGGCGCGACCTGAGCGACGAGGAAGTTCAGAAAACCATCACCACCTTGTCGAAGCAGCGCAGCGAAGCGATCGAGCTCTATCGCAAAGGCAATCGCGCTGAGCTGGCGCAAAAAGAAGCGGATGAGCTGAAAATCTTGCAGCGGTTTTTGCCGCAGCAGTTAAGTGACGATGAAGTGCGCGCGGTGATCAAGGCCAGCATCGAGGAAGTCGGCGCACAGGGCATGCAAGATCTCGGCAAAGTCATGAAGCTGGTCATGCCCAAAGTCAGTGGTCGCAGCGACGGCAAGAAGGTTAACGAGTTGGCTAAAGCTCTGCTCGAGGGCTAGCAGAGTCTTTCGGTTGCCAGCGTCTGATTTCTCTCAACGTAGCAAGTTTCAGCGTTTTACTCCTAGGCAAACGGAGCGCGCGCTCGCGATCGCCGTTCTCGCGATCTAGCAGTGCGCGCAAGATGGCTCGACCCAAAGTAGTTGCCGGTGGCGAACTGGATTGATTTGACGGTTCTCGCTGTGCTGAGTCTATTTGGACTCAGGGGGTTTTTTCGAGGACTGTTTCGCGAAGTGTTTTCGCTGGCCGGTTTGCTGGCGGGCTTCGTGGTCGCAAGCCGCTACAGTGACGCGGCGGCCGCCTGGGGCGCGCAATACTGGCAGCTGACGCCGTTTTTTTTCAAGGGAATCGCTTTCGTTGCGCTGTTTTTCATGGTTTATTTTTGTTTCAGCCTGGCAGGCTGGCTGCTCCATCGTTCGGAAAAACTCTTGTTCCTGAAAACCATCAATCGCATTGGCGGTGTCGCTGTGGGCGTCGGCAAAGGCACGGCGCTTGTCGGTCTCTTGGCTCTGTTTCTCTCTTCGGCTTCCTGGCTGCCCGACACGACGCGCCAAAGCCTGGAAGAGGCGGTGCTGGTGGCACCGCTGTCGCAATGGGCGGAAGGACTTTGGCGCCTCGGCAAAAGCCGTTTGCTTAACTCCCCGGCCAATGCCGGCGGCGCGCTTTAGCAGGCAACGCCAGGGCCGATCGAAGCCATGATCAAGCAAGAGCAGATCGCGCAGATTCGCAACCGAGCTTCCATCGTCGAAGTGATCTCAGACTACGTTACCCTCAAAAAGACCGGCCGCAATCACATGGGCTTATGCCCATTTCACGGTGAGAAAACCCCATCGTTTACAGTCAACGAAGAGAAGGGGATCTTTCATTGTTTTGGCTGTCAGGCCGGCGGCAGCGTGTTTAATTTTCTCATGCAGTACGATCACCTGAGCTTTCCCGAGGCGGTGGAGCGGGTCGCCAAGCGCTACGGCATCGAGATCGAGCGCGACCAGCGGGGCGGTCAATACGGCGACCAGGGTGCGCGCGAACTGCTCTATCGCCTCAACGAACGCGCCGCCGTCAACTACCAGCGCATGCTCACCGCCCATCCCGAAGGCAAGCGCGCGCGCGAGTACCTCAAACAACGCGGCTTGGATGAAGCGACGGTGAAAAACTTCATGATCGGCTTTGCGCCGCCGTACGGTTCCGGCCTGATCGAGGTGATCAAACAGGAAAAGTTTTCCGTTCAGGACGCGCTCAAGCTTGGCCTGATCGGCCAGAAAGCGCCGCAGCAGTATCACGAGAAATTTTTCGCGCGGGTGATGTTCCCAATTCTGAACCCCGGCGGCAAGGTGGTGGCGTTCGGTGGCCGGGTACTGGACCAAGCCCTGCCCAAGTATTTGAACTCGAGCGAGACGCCGCTGTTTCACAAAAGCGGCACGCTCTACGGTTTGTTTCACGCCAAAGACGGCATTCGCAAATCGGACCGCGTTGTGGTCGTTGAAGGCTACCTCGACGTGATCGCGCTCTTTCAGCATGGCATCGACTACGCTGTGGCGACGCTCGGCACGGCACTGACGGTTGATCACGTGCGACTGTTATCGCGCTACACGAAAAATATCATCGCATTGTTCGATGGCGATGTCGCCGGCCAGAAAGCAGCGTCGCGCAGCTTCGAGGTTTTCGTCGAAGCGGGTTTGCTGGGCCGGGCGGCGTTCTTGCCGCCGAGTGAAGATCCCGATACCTTTGTGCGAAAACAAGGAAAAGCTGCATTGGAAGCCATTCTGGAAAAGGCGGTGCCGCTGCCCGATTATTTTTTTGAATGGCTCGACAAACGCTTCGGTCGGACGCTCGAAGGCAAAAAGCAGACAGCCGAAGAAGTGAATCGCGTGCTCACGAAAGTGCGAACTCAAGTCGAAGTTGATTTGCTCGTCCGTAGAGCCGCGGATCTCGGCATTGACGAAAGAGTGTTGCGACGCCCCGTGGCGAGCCAACCGCAAGTTCGTAACGCGGCGGGAATCGCTCCGGTTCCGGTTCTTCGTGATGATTTCGCCGAGCGTTCGCTGGTAGCGTTGATGCTGGTGTACCCGCAACGGATTGTCCCAGAGGTCGAGACTAACGGCGAAGTGCGTCAAGCCCTGAGCGCCAAGTGGGCTCAGGTAGTTGACGTTATTATCGCCGAATGGCAAGAACATTCTAAGGTCGATGTAGTTCGCGTTGGCCAACGGCTGGCCGCTGAGAGGGCGGCGGAGTTGACTGGGCTCGCTCTGGAGGGGGAGCGGGTCGAGGAAGCAGAGAGCGGCCGGATGGCAAGCGACTGCCTGATTCATCTGCGTCGCCAACATTTGCGAAGTCTCGAACGGACCTTGCGCATGGCGATCCGTGCTGCGGAAGAGCGCAAGGATGAGAACGCCAAGCGTGAAAGGATACTAGAATGGCAAGACATCGTACGAAAAGAACGCCAGCTAGAACGCCGAAGGCTCGATCCGAAGAACATGACGAGTTAGAGCAAGAGGAGCCGGCGCCGCAGCGCGGCGCTAAAGCGGGCGGCAAAAAAGACCTTAAAGAGGTCAAGAAACTGATCGACCTCGGCAAGGAAAAGGGCTACCTCACCTACGACGATGTCAATGACATGCTGCCGGCGGAGGTGGTGTCGCCCGACCAGATCGACGATGTCATGTCGATCTTTGGCGAAATGGACATCGAGGTTGTCGATTCCAACGCCCGCGTGACCCTCGGCGGTGGCGGCGATGAGGTGTCGGAAGACGAAGAAGACGAGAAGGAGATTGAATCGGACGTCGACGGCGACGTCGTCGGCAAGACCGGCGACCCGGTGCGCATGTACTTGCGCGAGATGGGCACGGTGTCGTTGCTCAGCCGCGAGGGCGAGGTGGAGATCGCCAAGAAGATCGAGCACGGCGAGAACCAGGTGATTCACGAAGTTCTCACCAGCCCGATGGCGCTCAGCTATATTTTAGAATTGGGCGAGAAGCTGGCCAATCACGAAATTCGCGTGCGCGAAATCATCAAGGAAGAAGGCGAGGAGGACGCTGAAAACTTTACCGACGAAGAAGTCCACGAGAAGCGCTTGCTCGATCAGATCGGCAAGATTCGGCGCGTCGTCGGCGAGCGCGACAAGCTGCGCCACCAACTCGATGGCAAGAGGGTCTCCAGCCAGCGCCACGAGGCATTGACCTCGGCGCAAAACAAACTGCAGGAAAAAATCATCGCCGGCTTAAAAGCACTGCAGCTCAACCACAAACAGGCCGAGGCGATCGCCGATGGCTTGAAGAAGGCCATGGAGCGCATGCAGTCCTATGAGCGGCGCGTCAAAGACTTCGAGCAGCGCGCCGGCCGCCCGGCGGGAGAAATTCTCCGCTCGGTGGCGAGCCTCAACGGCAAGCGCAAAGACTGGCAGCGGCTCAGCCACTCCATGCATATGGGCCACGATGCCATCGTGCAGATGGCCGAAGATATTCGTAACGCCCGCCGCGAGGTGCGCCAGATCGAGCGCGACATCGAAATGCCCGCAGAAGAAATCAAGCGGCGGGTTTGGTCGATCCTCGAAGGCGAAACCAAAGCCAATCTCGCCAAGAAAGAATTGATCGAAGCGAACTTGCGCCTGGTGGTCAGCATCGCCAAGAAATACACCAACCGCGGTTTGCAATTTCTCGATCTGATCCAAGAGGGTAACATCGGCTTGATGAAAGCCGTCGACAAGTTCGAGTACCAGCGCGGTTATAAGTTCTCCACCTATGCGACCTGGTGGATCCGTCAGGCGATCACGCGCGCGATCGCCGACCAGGCGCGCACGATTCGCATCCCGGTGCACATGATCGAGACCATCAACAAGCTGATCCGCACCTCGCGCTACCTCGTCCAGGAAATCGGCCGTGAGCCGACCCCCGAAGAGCTCGCCAGCAAGATGGAGATCCCGCTCGACAAAGTGCGCAAGGTTTTGAAGATCGCCAAGGAACCGATTTCACTGGAGACCCCAGTAGGCGAAGAAGAGGACAGTCACTTAGGCGATTTCATCGAAGACAAACGCATCATCACGCCGTCGGATGCCGTGGTGAATATCAACCTGCAGGAGCAAACACGTAAAGTGCTGGCGACGTTGACACCGCGCGAAGAGCAAGTGTTGCGCATGCGCTTCGGCATCGGCGAACGCTCCGACCACACGCTTGAAGAGGTCGGCCAAAAGTTTACCGTCACCCGCGAGCGCATCCGACAAATAGAAGCCAAGGCCCTGCGCAAGCTGCGCCACCCTAGCCGCAGCAAACGGCTGAAGAGTTTCATGGAAACCTAGCAGGGAGAATCCGCAACTCGAAATCACCAACGCGCCAAACACGCCGACATGTTTCGGCATCAGGCGATTTAAGGAACCCTAAACTCTAAACCCGAACCCGCAACGTTTTCCCTCCTTGGGGCCCATAGCTCAGTTGGTTAGAGCCACCGGCTCATAACCGGTTGGTCCCTGGTTCGAGTCCAGGTGGGCCCACCAACTTTTTCTTCACTTAACTTATTGAAATCATTCAGTTCTGCCTTAGGGGTGCCTGCTCGCCCCCGCAGCGTTCCGGGAAGCGTTCCGGTTTTGCCCCCCAACAGCCGCGAAAGCTGCTCTTCGGCGTTACCGCCGATGAATTTGCCGTAGTGCTTTTCGATCATCGCCACTGAAGTGCCGCAATATTCCGCAAGCCATTCGATGTTGACGCCATTGCTTAACCCGGCAGAGATGAAGGTGTGACGAGTAGAGTAGGGCTTGCGCTCGATGTCGCATGACCCTTGAAACCAACGAGAGGATACGGAGAAGGGGACGCGAGTGATTCCGTACACCGTGAAATGTTCACGTGAGTTGATCTCTACCTTCAGCTGTGGCTTACCCAGCCACGGATCAAGCACAGCGCGCAGCGCATTCATCAGCCGCCCAGCCGGCTCAGCCGCGACTTGGACGAGATCAATATCCGCCGAATACCGGGCTGGTGGCTTTACGTGAAGTTTGTAAATCGCCGTTCCGCCCGGAAAGCCAGGGATGCTCCGAGAAGTGGGTGCCCGAAGATCTCAACCAGAGCCCGGCTGAGTTCAACCTGAAAATCTTGCACCCAAGGCACCTGTGCCCGCCATTCGGTGATGTAGTCGCGCGGGATCACAGCTCGGGCACCACCTCGGTATTGAGCCGGCCGAGTCAACCGCTACGCCAGGCACAAACCGAATTGACATCTCTTGCGGTCCCGCGCTATGGCTCTGGGTCATAGAAAAGCGCGTTTAAAATTCCTATACGGATGGGCGGGCTGTTGTTTGCAACGGTGTTGACCTTAACCTTTCTGCCGGCGTTATATGCAGCGTGGTTTCGCGTCAAGGATGACGGCGCAAGGATGAAGGATGAATTAGCGGGCGCATCGGAAAGCCATGTTAAAATATGACTAAAATCAAATGCTTACAGAACGCCATCATTTTTGCGCTGGGGCTGGCCTGCAACGGGTTCGCAGCTACGCCGGAGACGGTGAAGTTCGCGAGCCGCGACGGCAAGACCGAACTTGTCGGTTACTTGTTTAAGCCTGCGGGCGCGGGGCCGCATCCGGCGGTGGTGATGTTGCATGGACGCGGCGGGCCCTATTCGGCGCTGAGGCCCGGCGTGGCGGACGCGACCAATCTCACTGCGCGACACCGTTTATGGGGCAACTTCTGGGCCGAGCGCGGTTATGTGGCGCTGCACGTCGACAGCTTCGGCCCGCGCGGTTACCCGCGGGGTTTTCCCAAACACTCGTACAGCAGTCGTCCGCCCGAAGTCAACGAACAGTCGGTGCGGCCGCTCGATGCTTATGGCGCGCTCGATTATTTGCGCACCCGCAACGATGTGATTGCCGATCGCGTCGGCGTGCACGGCTGGTCGAACGGCGGCATGACCTTGCTTGCGGCGCTGGCCCCGAATCCGCCACGCGTGGCACCCGACCAGGCCGATCGCGCGCGGCTTGCCGCGCCCACGCCGCAACGCGAATTTCGCGCCGCGATCAGCCAGTATCCGGGATGCCGCATTCAGCGCGATCAGGCCGACTACAAGCCCTATGCGCCGATGTTGATGCTGGTGGCCTCCGATGACGATGAGGTCTCGCCTCAGGTGTGCGCGACCTTGGCGGAGCACATCAAAACGCGCGGCGCGGATATTGAATTTTTCATGTATCCCGGCGCGCACCATTCGTACGACGATCCGGGCAAAGCCAAACAAAGCCACGCGCCGAATAAAGCGGCGCTGGAAGATACGTTGAAACGCGCGGAAGCGTTTTTTGTCAAACACTTGCGGCCGTAGCCGGGCGATCGGTGATTGCCTCGGCGCATCCGCTGCCATTGAAGATCCGCCGGTGATTGACAAGATCCTCACCCATCTCGGTCTACCGACCCGTGCCCCGCCGCGCGCGCCGGCTCATCGATTCGATCTTTTCCAGAGCATCTGGGCAGTCAGAACAGCTTACCAACGCAAGCCCACGGCGACGCTCGCTCTGAGCTCGATCGAACGGCGCCGTAAGCAACCATTCGTGCGCTTACCTAGCGCTCTCTGGCCGAGCGGACCAATAGAAAAGCAAGGTTTTTCATCGCGTAGAAAACGGATTGACAATTCTGCCGGTTCGCCGCAGCGAGTCGCCGCCGAGGGCAAAGAAGTTTTCCGCGCGGTTGACTCGTTGCACTCCCAGCACCTCGGCGTAGATGCTCGCTAACTGCGATTCGATATCTCCTTCCGGACCGCTCGGTGCCGGCTCCAAGAAGACGTTCGCTAACTTCTCCGCTAGCCCGATGCGCTGCAACTTGCCAGTCGCGCCTATGGGCAGCTCGTCAAGCGTCACAATCCGGCTCGGGATCTTGTATGCTGCCAACCGCTGCGCCACGAACTGCCGCAGACTCGACTCCGTTAGTTGGCAACCAGGTCGCAAAACCACCGCAGCTGCGACATCTTCGCCGAGCGTCGCGTGCGCTACGGCGAAGGCCACGGCTTGCGATACTTCAGGATGATCGAGCAACGCTTCGTCGATTTCCTGCGGCGAGATTTTTTCACCGCCTTTGTTGATCCTCTCTTTCAATCGACCCGTGATAAAAAGGTGGCCGTCTTGGTCCTGATATCCTTCATCGCCGGTGCGAAACCAGCCCGCTGAGAACGCGTTAGCGTTGGCCGCGGGATTGTTTCCGTAGCCGGCCATGACATTGGCGCCACGGACAACGATTTCGCCACGCTCGCCGGCCGTCAGCAGACCGCCCGCTTCATCCATGATAGCAATCTCGGATCCAGCTGCTCTGCCCACCGACCCCGGTTTGCGCTCGACAGGAGGCAGAGGGTTGCTCGCCATTTGATGCGCCGCTTCGGTCATACCGTAGGCTTCAATCACCGGAGCAGCGAAGGTCGCTTCTAACTTTGTCAGCAGGCGCGCCGGCAGGGCCGCTGAAGAGGACCGAATGAACCGCAGTGAGTGATTAGCAATAATCTCTTGATGATCCGCGGCGTGCGCCGCGATCGCCTGATGCATGGTTGGCACTGCCGTGTACCAGGTCGGTTGCAGCTCCTTCAACCATTGCCAAAACAAACCGACCTCAAACAGCGGTGGCAGCGCAACACTCGCTCCCGCGGTCAACGAAGCCAGCAACGCCCCGACTAATCCATGAACATGATACAGCGGCATGCTGTTAAGACAGCGGTCTCGCTGGCTTAACTGCAACGTCGCTGCGATGTTACCTGCCGAAGCGAGGAGATTGCCGTGACTCAACGGCACACGCTTGGGTGCCGCAGTCGTGCCCGATATGTACAACCTAAGCGCAATGTCCGCCGGTCGAGCGTCGGGAGATACTTGCTGCGCATCTCTTTCGTAACCCGTGCCGCCGCGAGGAGCGCTCAGTTCATCGCACCATTCAACAACCGGAATACCGCGCCTGCTCGCCACCTTTGCGGCAAGTGAACCACTGTCATCGACAATCAAAGCACTGGCCTCGAGATCGGAGAAAAAGTAGTCTAATTCGGCATCGGTGTAAGCCGGATTGAGCGGCGCCGCCGCCGCAACTGACATCGAAGCCAACAGGGCGACCGCCAGCGCCGGCCCATTGGGCAAGACAACGGCTACGCTGTCTTGCCTGCCAACACGGTTGGCGGTGAGAAACACTGCCAATTTGTTGACGTGCTCACTAAGCTGACAATATGTGGTCGGGCCTTTCCCGGCAGCCGCGAAGGCAATACCGTCCCCGGTGAAAGTAGCTCTTTCTTGCAACAGCTGGTGGATTGTCGACACCATGTGGAACAACCCTTAACAAGAATACCACGGTGTTCTGTAAGACAGTGGATTTCTTGGCATCAGTATCCGTTTCTTCAATCCGAGTTTTGCGATCCTTCCGAACTCGACAGCAAACCTTGTGCCTACTCTTCGCTCATGATTTCTCTTCAAATCGCGCCGAAATCTGGATAGGATTTTTAAACCACCTTTTCTATGGCGGAGCTATAGCGGAGAACCGGCAGAATCGTCAATCAGTGTTCTACGCGATGAAAAAACCCACTGTTCTATCGTCGGCTCACCCGGCGAGCGGTCGGTAAGCGCGCGAAAGGTTGCTTACGGCGCTGCTCTGTCGAACTCGGAGCGAGCGGCGCCATCGGCTTGCAGTGGCAGGCGGTTTTCGGGTGTCAGATTTCCTGGAATGAATCGACTCGACGAGCCGGGGCGCGGGTCGGCAGGCCCAGATGGCTGAGGATCTTGTCGATGACCGGCGGGTCTTCAATGGCGGCGATGATCTTCAAGGGGCTGCCGCAGTTGGTCCAGCGGCGCAAAACTCAACTCCGGCAGCGACGCCGATGCGGCCATGAAGTGGGGCCCAAAGCTATTCAAGGACTACCGGCTCTACGTCGCCGCCGAGGCGGACGATGACCTGGCTTATCGCTTGACTCACATCGGCGAAGACAACATATCATGGGCTCGGATTACAGCCACCAGGGTCAATCCAAAGAAGATGGAATGGTGGGTGTGATCGGCGCAAGAAAAGCATAGCGCCGGCGGTGATCGAAAAAATTCTCTGCGACAACCCGCGTCGCTTCTACGGACTGTAGCGAGGGAACTGGCTTGCACTTCGGTGGGTTGGGCGCGCACGCGGCTACGGGAGAAAAGTCGGCGCAAGACAGTACGCTGAGCCGAGCGTTGGTGGAGATTGAAGAGCAGATGTCAAAAGTAAAGTTTTGACACCGAACACTCATTGTCCCATCGGCCATGGATCGACAACAACATCGCACCCTAGAGCTGCCGCCAGAGCAGGCCGCGATTCGCGCAAACTGTTTTCATCCTATCGGAACGGCCAGCGATTTTGGCCGAGACCATGTTGAGCAGTCGTTGGCCCAAAGATTCGAGCGTATGGCGCGGCTCCATCCACTGCGGCTTGCGGCGAAAACCGACCAGCGAAGCCTAACCTATGAAGAGCTTAACGTGAACGCTAATCGCATTGCGTGGGCTATTCTCGATCGCTGCAGCGGCGATGCGGAGCCGGTGGTTATCTTGTTTGACCATGATTGCGACATGCTCGCGGCGATCTTGGGGGTATTGAAGGCCGGAAATATCTACGTTCCCCTGGACAGCTCCTATCCGGAGGCGCGTCTTGGCTTCATGCTGGAGGATAGTCACGCTCGCTTGATTGTCACGAACCAAGCCAATCTCGCTCAGGCTCACAGCCTTACCAAAGATGCGCGCATGGTAATGAACGTCGATGAGTTAGCAGGGAGTCTGCCGGATAGAAACCCCGGATGCATGGTCGGGCCGGATGCGTCGGCGCTGATCATGTACACTTCCGGCTCCACGGGTCAGCCAAAAGGAGTCGTGCAGAACCATCGGAACTTACTGCACCGGATATTCGCGTACACACGCGACGTGCATATCTGCGCGCAAGACCGGCTCTCGCTTCTTAGTTATTGCAGCTCCAATATGTCGCTGAGAGATATCTTTGGCGCCTTGCTCAACGGTGCCTGTCTCTGTCCCTTCGACGTTGGTCACCAAGGCGTAGGGCGGCTCGCACAGTGGCTCCTTCGACAGGGGATCACGATCTACTTTTCGACCCCGTCGGTTTTCCAACAGTTACCGGATGTCCTGAGCGGCAATGAGGCCTTTCCGAACTTGCGGGTTATCCATCTAGGAGGTGAGGCTGTTGGGCGGAAAAATCTGGAGATATTCCAGAAGTACTTCACCCGGCAATGCATCATGCTGAACTCTCTTGGCTCGGCGGAATGCGGCACGGTGCGAGAACATTTTTTCGACCGCCACAGCGTCATCACGGACAACACTCTGCCCGTCGGCTATGCAGTCGATGACAAAGAGATTCTCCTCCTGGACGAAGGAGGGAAGTATCTGGAGTCCGACCAAGTGGGTCAGATCGCCGTGCGCAGCCGATATCTATTTCCGGGGTACTGGAGAAGGCCCGATCTCACCCAAGCTGTGTTTTTGCCCAATCCTGGCGGCGGTCAAGAACGAATATATCTGACCGGCGATTGCGGTCGCTTGCGGGCCGATGGGTGCCTGGTCTACGGCGGACGCAAGGATTTCATGGTGAAGGTAAGAGGCCATAGGGTGGAAATCCAGGAGATCGAATCTCTGCTGGCGAGCCTCCCCATGATCAAAGACGCGGCTGTTCTGGCGCGTGAGGAAGATGGCGAAACCAGCCATCTCACGGCTTACATCGTTCCGCTTGGTGGCGCGCCGCTGCAAGCGACAGAGCTGAGAAAGCTGCTGGGCGAGCAGCTTCCTTCATATATGGTTCCCACGGCTTTTGTAGTCGTCGACTTTCTGCCGCTCAGCCCCAGCGGGAAGGTGGACCGGCAAGCGCTGGCCTTGCGGCACGAAAAAAAGCGGATTCTCACCGCGGATTTCGTCGCGCCGAAGACCCCACTGAAGCAGATGCTTTCACGTATCTGGGCCGAAGTGCTGGGCCTAGATCGCGTCGGCATCAACGACAACTTCTACGAGCTCGGCGGCCACTCGCTCGCCGCGATGCAGATCATCAATCAGATTGACAAACAGCTCCAGATCGAAGTGCCGTTGCAATCCCTGCTCGGTGCGCCGACAATCGCCCAAATGGCAGGGATCATGAATGAAAATACCGCCAGAAAAATTGCCGCGTCGCAGTCGGAAAGGACCTTGGCGGAGTTGGAGTCCCTGCCTGATGAAACCGCAGAGCGGCTTATCGCTGGGTCCCATATAGACAGGCCGGAGCCGAAAAATTAGTTGTCGACCCGTCCCGGGGGTCGCATTTGATCCCGTTGCATCCGTCGCCACAGTGAATCAAAGCCAAAAGGGGTCGCGTCTACGTATAGCTCATAACGGAAACTGGCGGTCCTGGGAAAGCCCGAACGTACGCTCACGTGGCCGGTACCTGGATCGGACGCAGCATGCTTGCCGTGTTCAGGTGTGTTCCGCTTCTGGTCCAGGCAAGTTTCTGACCGCTGTATTGCTTGCGTGCGCCAACGGTAAATGACAGCCACGCTCCGTTGCTAGCGATCTAAGGCATGGTAAGTGAGCGACCGCGTAACGCGATCCGAAATTACGACGTGAAATTTGCATTCGAGTGCCCGATGAACTGGAAAGATCTTGATCGTACGGGCGAAAATCGGGTCCGGCACTGTCGAGTTTGCGCGCAGCGAGTATTTCTCTGCCGTACTGTCAGCGAAGCGCTGGGCATGCAAAGGTTGGCCATTGTGTGGCGCTACCAGGGCAAGATGGTAGCGCGGCTCGCTTTACAATGCTATTGGGTCGGCCGGCGCCGCTAACCCCTGAACAAAAGGTGTTGGTAAAGGCGCAAAAAGCCGATCAAGCTGTAACAAAAAAGATTCGCGCCGCGACCGAGCGCCAACCGCAATCGAGCCCGTAACAACTTATTGAGAAGCTTATGGGAGCTCCCGCTCCGCAATCCTTGTAGCGATGGATTTGCCAAAAGCGTTCCGGGAAACGTTCCGGTTTCTTGGGGATTTGCGGGGTAAAACGTGGGATTTTGCGGGATCGCGCTGATCGCAAAAAAGTCCACATTCATTCTATTTCTCAACAACTTCAGCGGTTTTCGTCGCCTCCGTCGTTTTCGCTCGAAGAAGTTCGAGTCCAGGTGGGCCCACCAACTTTCCTCGCTGCACTTTTTGGATCCCTTTCGAGTTCGATTGTCAAAAGATCGGTGCTATCGGCAACGGCCGTCAGAAGATGTAAACTGTCTTTATGGCGGCCGACCTCGCAAGAAAGTCAGCACCGAGCAGCCCGGTTATTTTGGTCACCGACGGCGGCTCTGGCATCGGCTTCGGTATTGCGCGCAAGTTTGCCGCCATGGGGTACGATGTCGCGATCGCCAGTGCTGACCGGGAACGCTGCAAACGAGTGCTCGTGAGCCTCGAGAAATACGAGTGCCGGCGGGCGCTGATCGCTGCCGATCTGCGCAACGAAAAACAAGTACAAACGCTGCTGCGCCGGACGATCGACCAGTTCGGTCGGCTCGATGTGCTCTGTAACAATGCCGACATTCGAAAGCTCGGGGCGATGGACAGAGTCTCAACATCCCTGTGGGACGAGGCGATGGCGGTCAATGTGCGCGGTGCCTACCTTTGTATGAAGTATGCGTTGCCCCATCTCAAGTTTAGCAAAGGCGCCATTGTCAACATCGCTTCCATTGCCGGTCTGGTCGGTTACGCCGAAGGGAGCGCTTACTGCTCATCGAAGGCGGCGTTGATCATGTTGAGTAAAACCACGGCGCGCGAACTGGCCCCTTATGGCATTCGCGTCAATTGCATTTGCCCCGGCGCCACTCACTCGCCGATGATAGCGGCGGACAAGATCAAAGAGCCGTTGCAAGAAATCCCGCTTGGCCGTGTCGTTGAACCGAACGACGTCGCGGAGTTGGCGTTGTTTCTCGCTTCCGATAAAGCGAGCCACATCACCGGTGGGGTTTACGTCATCGATGGCGGTGTTACGGCGGGAAGGGTGTAACCAAATCCGCCTCATCACTGTTGCCTCGCCGGATGCCAGTGAGCTTGTGCTAATACGAAAAAGCTTTACGCCCGGCCCTGCAGGCACGAGCGTAAGGCGGAAATGCTTACGCGGCCTGCACCAGCGGGCGGTAGTGGCCGCCTTTGGAGACCGGGGCGAGACCTTTGACGATTACTTTCCAGCTTTCGCCCAGGTCTTCGCTGCAGATCACTTCGCCGGCGGTGGTGGCGGCGTAGATCGAAGTTGCGCTACCTGCCTCTTCGAGGCAGAAGGCTTCAATGCTCGCCTGCAAGCGATCGGGCAGGCCGTTCTTCAAAATCTCCCAGGTTTTGCCGCCGTCTTGGCTGCGCGAAATTCTCGCGCCGGCGAAATGGGTAGTGCGCCAGGTGCCGGGGGCATCGTGAGCGGCGGTCATGAACATCAGCTTCGGATCGCTCGGGCGGAAAACGAAACCGTCGGGGTAGCCGCCGATGTCATCTTCTCTTCGTGTCCACTGTTCCCAGCGCGCACCGCGCTCTGGACCGGTGTACAGACCACGGCCGGTGACGGCGTAGAGAAAATTCGCATTGGTCGGGTGGATCATCAACCGATGCACGTCTTCGTAGAGGCTCGGGAACTCTTCCCAGTTCTCGCCGGCGTCGGTGCTGCGTAGGAGACCCCCGACTTCGATGGAGGCATAGATGGTCGTTGGATTGTTCGGATCGAAATTGATGTGCTTCACATGGCCGATGTGCGGCGGGGCCGGGAAGCTCCATTTCGACACGCTCGGCACCGAGCGCAGGTTGGGCAGCTCTTTCCAGTTCACGCCGAGGTCTTCGCTGACGAATAGATGGGCTGGCTCCGTGCCGGCGAAGACCCGCACTTTGCCGTTCATCCGTTTGGCATTCACCGAGTAGACGTTATTTTGCGTCATGCCGTTGTTGCGGGCTTCCCAGGTTTTGCCTTCGTCGGCGCTGACCAAGATGCCGCCTTGGAACACACCAGCGAAAATCAAACCGCTCTCCGGTTCTTTCATGATGGAACTGATGTGCTTGTCCGTCACCGCGCGATGAGCAATGCGCCACTCCGCTCCGCTGCGCTCGATGGTCGCCAAGCCTTGGGCCGTGCCGACGAGAATTTGGTTGGAAAGGGTGGGAGAAGAATAAATGGTCGTTCCGCCGTGGGATAGTCCGATTGCCATGAGTTTATCCTCCGTTTCTCTATTTCGTTACTGGTGCTCGCCGACCCCTTTCGGGCAGAAGAATCGCGAGCACTAGTTACGATCTCGGGTTGATTGTTGACCTCAAGTTGAATGCCTGTCAAGCCACGCTTCAGCGAATTTGCCGCCCTAATGGGTCGATCTGCGCGAAAACGCCGGTCTCTTTCAGCACACCGTCGAGAAAGCGGGTGTCGGTCCATTCGTTGACGTCGATGCGCGGCACTTTTTCAAAGCTCGCGGTTTGGTAGTAAAACTCCGCGGTCTTTCTGTAGATGTCTAAATTCAGCAGGCCGTTCACCGCCCAGGAGCTTTTGAAGGTTGTCCATAGATTCATTGCATCGCCGCGGTCGAGCTTGGTGCGCCGCTTGGTGATGGCGTTGACCCACGATTCCTGGTTGTCGGCGAAGTGGCGCGCGGTTTTGACGATGGCCGCCGTGAAACGGCGTAGCTGTTCGGGTTTTTCTTCGATCACTTTGGCCGTCGCGGCGTTGACTTTTTCCACTACGGTCGCGTTCTCGAAAAAAGTATTGTGATCGACCAGCACTCTCACACCCGACTCGCGCTGAATCGTGACCCAAGTGCCCACCGACATGGAAGTCGCATCGATCCGGCCGGCAACCAACGCTTGCGCGCGGGTCGATGGCACGCCCATGGCGATCACGGTGAGGCTGGCCGGGTTCACGCCCATGGCTTTGAGGGTTAACATCGATTGGGTGTGATCGACGCTGCCCAAGCGCGCCACGCCGAAGGTCTTGCCGGCCAAACCTTGCAGCGACTTGATCTCGTCGCGCGCGGCAATCAAGAAATAGAGCCGCGCGTCAGGAGAATGAATCGCGCGCATCGGCGCGCCTTTGGTCGCGCTGAGTCGTATGACTTCAGACGTCGAGACGTTACCGACATCGATATCGCCCGAGATCATCGCCGCAATCGCCAGCGGCGTGCCCTGAAACTCAATTAGCTCGATATCGAGACCTTCACGCTGATAGAAGCCCAAGTCCTTCGCAAGCCAAAGGACGGAATTGGGCAGCGGCGGGACCGGTGACGACCCCAGACCGACGCGCAGCTTGAGCGGTGCTTTCGCCTCGCCGGCGCTGAGCGGCGCTGCGTGTAACCCAAACCATAGTGCACTTAAGAGGAGCCATACTTTCATAACGAGATACCTTCTTGACCATTCTAGCGCGCCGCGCGCTTGGCTGGTGAAATTTTGTTGTTGTTCATCGGCGAGTCCTGGAGCAGCGGGTGCAGCGCGGTTTTGTCATTTCCAGGAGACAGTCGATTCAACAAGTCCTTTTCCATCATATCGAGATGCTGGAACATCGCACCTCTTGCTTCCGGCACGTCATGCTGTTCGATCGCTTGCAGGATTTGTTCATGCCAGCGCCGCGCCATCTCGTGGCGCCGCTCGCGCACCGCTTTGACTTCGGTGTCGTCAAACAGCTTCCAGAAAAACGGCAGGCGAAAGAAGATTTGGCCGCCGGAGTCGTAAATCTGCGCCAGTGCCGGATTGTGCGCCGCTTGCACAAGGGCGCCGTGGAATGCGCGATGAGGGCCCCGTGGCGTGAGGGAAGGGTCGAGGGCACGGCGCAGCGCTTTGATCTCCTTTGGCGTTGCCCGCGCGGCGGCCCAACCGGCAATTTGCACCTCGATGAGTTTACGAACTTCGTAGAGCTGCTTGATGTTCACTTGGGCCGCCAGGCCGGCAAGGTCGAGTCCCGGTTGTAAGATATTCTGAGAATCGGCGATGATCGTGCCGCGCCCTTTGCGGCCGATGACGCCGCGTGCGACCAGGGTCTTCAATGCTTCGCGGATGGTGGTGCGCCCGACGCCGAAAGAGACGCACAGGCTGCGCTCGGCAGGCAGGCGGTCGCCCGGGCGCAGTTTGCCCTTGGTGATTTGCTGCTGCAGGTCATTGGCGATCTTGTCGACGCGGCTGGTGTAAGCAATCATTGGTCTGACCAAATGTGTTCCTTGACAGTCTAGATGCTGCTGCGTTATAGCAAACCATGGGTTGTTTGGCCAGACCAATCGAGGCCAAACGAAAGGAAAACAAAAAAGTGAGTTCCAACGAAAAAATCGTCGTCTTCGGCCCGGCCTTGCCGATGAATCTGACGCCCATGTGGGTGGCGCACGACAAAGGCTTTTTCAAAGAAGAAGGTTTGGACGTCGACTTGCGCCCGGTGCAGGGCATACCCGATAGCCAACACCCGCGCCACGGCTGGCGCAAAAACGGCGAGATTGTTTTTCAGTCGCCCGGCGGCTCGCCGCCGTTTCGCTCGGTGTTGGAGAACCGCGATCACATCGACGGTGAGGTTAACGTGGTCTCGATCGCCAATCGCACCGCGCATGTGTTTGTCGCCAAGCCCTACGTCAAAGATGTTCAGGATTTGAAGGGCAGAAAGATCGCCGGCGACTTAAAGGGCGGTTCGAGCATGGATGCAAAGATGGTGATGCGCCACTTCGGTGTCGATCCGGAAAAAGACGTGACCTGGATCGATAGCCGCGGCAAACCGCCCAACACCGAGCGTTATCGCTTAGAATTGTTTGATCGCGGTGACGTGGACGCGGTCTGCTGCGATCCACCGCACTGGAATATCGCGGTGCAGATGGGCGGCCACGCGCTGAGCTCGTGCCGCGATTTTTTTGAAATTCCCGAGGCGGGGTTTTCGACTTCGCCGGCGGTCATCGCGGAAAAGCCATTCGTGGTCAAAGGCATGGTGCGCGCGCTGTTGCGCGGCGTCATGGTGGCGAAATACAGCAAGCAGGAAGCGCTGGATTCGATTTTGCGCCACAACCATTTCATCAATCGCGAATTGGCCAATCTGGCGTACGATGAGGTAAACAAGGAGTGGGGACCGGTGCTCAACCTGGATGCTTACCAGCGCAAGGTCGATTTTTACACCAAAGAATGGAATCTGCCGGTGAAGCCGGTGAGCGACTACTACAATTTCAAATATTTGAAAGAAGTGCTCGACGAGTTGGGCATGATCAATACCTGGGACCCGCGAATGGATTTTAAGAAATAAGCAGCCGGCAGTAGGCAAGTAGGGGCGACCGGCTGGTCACCCTGCGAATCGGTTGATGAAATCTGAGAGCGCATACGGAGCTGGTCGGGACCAGCTCCATCATTTTACCAAGCAGGAAAACGATGCGTTGACGCGCGTTGGTCCTGGCACGGTGATGGGGAATTTCTTTAGGCAATATTGGCTGCCTGTGACGCCGTCAGTGGATGTGCAAGCGCCAGGCGGACGGCCTTTGCGGGTGAAGCTGCTCGGTGAAGATTTGGTTTTGTTCCGTGCTAAAAATAACCAACTTGGTTTGATCGGTTCTTTCTGTCCGCATCGTCTGGCGCCGCTGTTTTATGGTCGCGTTGAAGACGAGGGACTGCGCTGCGCTTACCACGGCTGGAAGTTTGCGCCGGACGGTAAGTGCATGGAGATGCCGAACGTGCCGGCCGAGTCTTCGTTCTGCGACGATATCCATCATGCCGGGTATCCTTGCGTGGAACATGGCGGCGTAATTTGGGCCTACCTGGGGCGCGGCGGCTCGCAGCCCGAGCTGCCCGATTTGGAATTTCTCCGGGTCGGCGATGACGACCGGCAGTATCGCTTGTTCTACCAAGAATGCAATTATCTCCAGGTGCTCGAAGGCGGCATCGATCCCACCCATGTCATGTGGCTCCACTCACCCTACGATCTTGGTGATGAAGAGCTGACGGCGACGCAGCAACCGGATCAGCACCGCGTGGCGCAGCGCTCCGGTGCACGCACGCCGTTGGACGTGGCCATCGCCGACACCCCCGGCGGTTTCACCTACGGCGCCAAGCGGCCGGCGGGCGATGGCAAGAGCCTGTGGCGCATCAATCAGTTCATCATGCCTTTTTACACCATGCCGCCGGGTGGCGATCAGAAGCAGGCGCGGGCCTACATTCCCGTCGACGATGAGAGCTGCGTCAAGTGGCAGATCAAATGGTTTCCGAGCAAAGAGATTAAACAAGCGTCCAAGGAAACGCTGCGCGGCGGTTTCGCCGAGGAGGCGTATGATGCGCCGACCAATGCGGTGCCGTTCGGTCATATCCGAACGAAAGCGAAAAAAGCCAACGATTATTTGATGAACTGGGAGCTGCACCAGACGCGCCGTTTCGGCATCGCCGGGGTCAATTTGCAGGACGTTGCGGTCACTGAGAACGAAGGGCCAACGGCGATCCTCGATCGCACCAGGGAGAATCTTTGCGCCGGCGATATGACCGTGATTAAAGCGCGCCAAATGTTGTTGGACGCAGCGCAGGCTTGGCGCGAGCGCGGCGCCAATCCTCCGGGCGCCAAAGATCGCAGCGTCTACCGCGTGCGCGGCTGCGCCGTTGTCATTCCCGATGGTATCGATTGGGTCGAAGGCGCGCGCGCGACGGTTACTGTGCCGCCGGAATGAGTCTGTGCAACCATCGCCCCTGACGGTTTGCCACCTGACAATTCTCAGCATCCTGTGATAAGTTGCATTCGCTTAACGGAGGGTTTTTTGAAACGAATTGCCTGCGCGATATTGCTGGTTTGTGTTTGGACCGTTTCGGCGTTAGCCCAAGCTAACTTCTACGAAGACAAGACGATCCGCTTGGTGCTGGGTTTTTCCGCCGGCGGCATCAGCGATCTGTGGGGCCGCGCTTTGGCGCGCGCAATGACGCCGCACATTCCAGGCAAGCCGCAGATTATTTTGCACAACATGCCGGGGGCTGGCTCGCTTACGGCGGCCAATTACGTTTACAACGTGGCGAAGCCAGATGGCCTGACGATGGCCTTCTTCACGCCGGGATTGTTTTTCAATCAGTTGATCGGCGCCAAAGAAGTTCAGTTCGACTGGTCGAAGTTTGTCTGGATCGGCTCGCCGGAGCAGACCCAGCGGATCATTTATATCCGCAGCGATGCACCGTTTCGAACCGTCGCAGATTTGAAAACCTCAGAGGGTCCAAAGTGCGGCGCTACGGCGCTGGGCACGGTGGGACATTACTTTCCGAGGCTTGTTGAAGAAGTGTTAGGCGTTAAGTTCAATCTGGTCTTGGGTTACCCCGGTGCGGCGGAGATTGACCTCGCGATTCAGAAAAACGAAGTCCAGTGCCGCGCCGGAAGCTTGGAAGGCTACTTCGGCAGTGAGCCGAGCAAGAGCTGGGCAAAGACGGGGTTTACGAGGGTTTTGATCCATGGCGGCGTCAAGCGCGACCCACGTATCAGCGACGTACCAACGTTGTCTGAGCTGATGGATAAGCGCAAAGCGCCGGAGGGCACGCGCCGCCTGGCGAGTGTGCTGTTGTCGCCGGATCAAATCGGCCGGCCGCTGGCGACCACGCCGGGCACGCCGCCGGAGCGAGTGAAAGTACTGCGCGATGCGTTCAAGAGAGCGCTCGCCGATCCGGAATTTGTCAGCGAGGCGAAAACGCGCGGCTGGGAGTTGGAGCCGGTTACGGGCGAAGAGCTGGAAGCGATCGGCAAAAAAGTCGTCGTGCAGCCAGCGGATGTAGTCGAGCGGATGAAGAAAATACTAGGGCACTAGGGAGTCTTAACCACAGAGAGCAAATCGAGCGGGCGGGTTTGAAACCCGCCCCTACAAAGATTCTGTTTGCGCCCTTCGACATCGCTCACGACAAGCGTTTTGCGGTTCAATCTCCGATCCTATTATTTGTGCTTCTTTGTGGTTAATTCTCAGGAGGAATTCTCATGTACAAAACAACCAAGGAAGAAAATGAAATCTTAACTCGCACCGGCAAGGGCACGCCGATGGGCGAGTTCCTGCGGCGTTATTGGTGGCCCATCGGTATTTCCAAGCATCTGAAAACTAAGCCGACTTTCATTCGTGTCTTCGGCGAAGACTTGGTGCTGTTTCGCGACGGCACTGGCAAGGCGGGCGTGATCAGCGCCTACTGCGCGCATCGGCGCGCCAACTTGTGCCTCGGCGACGTCGAGCGTGACGGCGTGCGCTGCCGCTACCACGGTTGGTTGTACAACACGCAGGGTCAATGTGTGCAGATTCCCGGCGAGCCGCCTAACAGCGAGCTGAAGAAGGAATCGATTCGCCTTTCGGCCTATGCGGTCGAAGAGCTGGGCGGTTTGATCTTCGCCTATTTCGGCCCTCAGCCGGTGCCGCTGGTGCCGCGCTACAATTTCCTTGTCGGCGACGGCGAAGTTTATCTGACCATTCAAGGCATCCAGAATTGCAACTGGCTGCAGTGCGTCGAGAATGGCATGGATCCGGTGCATCCGAGCTTCACCCACGGTGGTGCCTGGCCAGACATTATGAGCACGGAGCCGGAGTTGGGCTTTCACGAAACCGACTGGGGCATGGTTTATAAAGCCTATCGCAAGACCAAAGAGCCCGGCGTTTTGAACTATCGCGAGCATCATTTGCTGATGCCAGGTGTTAGCTGTGGCGGCAGCGGCGGGCGCTATCTCGCCGGCAAGCAAACCGGCACACCGGTGTCGGCGGCGCGCTGGAGTGTGCCCATCGACGACACGCACACGCTCTTGATGCGGGTGCGCTTTAAGCCTGGCGACAATGCGGGCAAGTATGAAGGCGATCCGTTCAGCAAACGCTGGAAGCCGCCGCAGCAGTTCATCGTGCCTTACAAAGAATATCTGGATTCCGACGAGCCTGAGTTGGGCTATCCGATACCGCCGCTGCATTTTATCGAAGACGGCATGGTCGTCGACAGCATGCCGGCGATCGCCGATCGCGAGAACGAAAATCTCGGCCCAGCCATCGACGACGGCATTATCAAATTGCGCCAGATGTATCTGCGCGAGATCGAGAAAGTAAAACGCGGCGAAGACCCGCGCTGTGTCGTGCGCGACCCGACCAAGAACCAGATGATTGTGATACCAGCTTACGAGAAGTGGGTACCGGAGAGCGAGCGGAATTTGTCCAAGACCGCGGCGGTCGGATGAGGATGGGCGCAAAAGGCACAAAACTCGGAGAGGGAAAATTCACCACGAAGGTCACGAAGAGCACGAAGGTAAGAGAAGAATATCCTAAATGTTTTTTCCGACTTCGTGTCCTTCGTACCTTCGTGGTGAGTCTTTTGAGGGAAGCGAAATGGCAATCTACGCAACCAACGAAAACGACGTTCAAAAAGTGAAAAGCGGCCGCGGCTTCACCCAATGGCTGTATGTCTCTCCTGGCGGCAACGGTCCGGAGATGATGATTCGCAACTGGGGGCCTGACACTGATATTCCTGTGCACAGCCATCCCTATCACGAGATGTTCTACGTGCTCGAAGGTGAGATCGAGATTGGCGGCACGGTCTACAAAGAGGGTGCCTGCATCTACATTGAAAAAGACACGCCCTACGGACCGACGCGGGCGCCCAAGGGCGGCAAAGTGCTGCGCTACGCTGAAGCGGGTCAAGGCAAATAGCATGGAAGAGCATTACATCGACGCCGACGGCATAAAGACGTTTTACGTGAAAGCCGGCAGCGGCTTTCCGCTGGTCATGTTTCACGGTGCCGCGCCGGGCGCATCGGCGCAGGTCAATTGGCAGTTGAATATCGAACCGCTGGCGGCGGCGGGCTTTACGGTCTACGCCTACGACCAAGCCGGCTACGGCCGGAGCGACAACCCCGCGGATTTGTCGATCGAATATCGCGTCACGCATGCCAGGGCGTTCGTCAATGCCTTGCAACTCGATCGCTATCACGTGATCGGCAACTCAGTGGGTGGTTACATTGCCGCGCGATTGGCGTTGGAAGACGAACGTGTCGTCAAGTTTGTTACGACGACCAGCGGTACGTTGGCACCGAGAGGATCCGAGGAATCGGCAGCGCTGGGGCAGAAACATTCCGAGGAGCTGCGCGAGTATGTGCCAGGCCTGGACAACATGCGCAAGCTCACGCTGAGCACTTTGTGCAAAAAGGAGCTGGTAACCGAAGCGTTGGTCCAGGCCCGCTACGAAATGAGCATCGGCAAGAACCAAGAAGCCGCAGAACGCCGCCGCGGTGTCAGACCGCCGCGGCCAGTTTTTGATGAGTTGCGCCAGTTCAAGAAGAAATCATTGCTCCTGTGGGGTGCCCAAGATCGCGGCGTTTCGGTGGAGCGCGGTATCTTACTTTTCCAGTTGATGCCGAACTGCGAGTTTCATCTCTTCGACCAGTGCGCCCACTGGGTGCAATGGGATCAGGCCGAGCGGTTTAACCGCTTGGTCGTGGACTTCCTGAAGGGCTAGTGTCAACGGTTTTTCCGGCGGATGTAAACTAGGTTTACTTGATTCTCCCGGTTTTCTGTTCCCCGTATCCTTTCAGATACGCGACTGATCTGGTATCGCGCATCCGTTGAGCGTGATTCCCGCTGTTTTTCCTCAAATATTTCATTGCTCGTAACTTTGGCTGCTTACTGCACGCGCTGGCATGGCGGCTGCTATTGCCATCGTTAGGATTTTGGCAGCAGCGAGCGGAAAGGAGAGCCATCATGAAAGCAATAGCGATCAGAAACTTGTCCACACTGTGGGGCGGTGGGCGACCCGAGCGAGGCCCCGGCGATGCGGCGCTGTGGCTGCACATTGAGCCGGCGCAGAGCAAAACGCTGCAATTCGAAATGCAGCGCATTCGCGGAGAGACGCTGCGCCGAATCGGCATCGTGCCATGAGTTTACCGATTGTCGCAGCGTATCAGCGATAATCTTTTTGGGCGGCGATCAAGGTGAGAGACCTCCCAGCGGAGAGTCTGGCGAACGCCGCGTCGAATACCTCACCTGGTGAGCGGCGACGGCGCGCGCCGATGGCGCGGGATCTGCCGATCGTTCAGGCAGCGGCCGCGGTCTCTAGAGTCCGTTCGTACTTGCGGATGATTGCCCGTTCCGGGATCAACTGGAGCTCGCACTCGCTGAGCTTCCAGCCGGTTTTTGCACAGGCTTCACGCTCGGAGTTGGCTTCTTCGATGGATACTTCCTGGGTTCCGACCAGCCAAATTTTATAAGTCGCCATAGCCTTGCTCCTTCCGTCGAGAGGCACTTCGTGCCGCGTTCACTTCTTAGACGAAGGGACATGCAATTTCGATGCACTAAACGAAGGCGCGCGCTTGGCGGTCAAATCCTTGACGTGCCGACCGGGTTTGCCTAAAAGGTTAGGGTCGGATCATGATCATTCCCACACCCTTACCGGCCGCCGGCTTGGCTGTCCCGCTGCGAGCGGCGTTTCAGGTGTTCAAACGCTGGCCCCTCATCGGGGTGGCGTCCAATAACCTGAACCCAAGCCTGGTACTTCACGGCGATGGCGTCGAGTACAATCTGGTCAAACACAGGCGCCGCAGCTATGCTGACGTCGAGATGGTCGACGCGCGTCAATGGGTTGGCGGGCATGATATTATCTTTCATTGGCGCGGGGCGTTTTTCGCCTCGCGAATGAATTTGGCGCAGGCAGATTGGCTGCCCCAGCTCCTGGGATTTTTCTCGGACAAAGGCTGCCTCCTGTCAACTCCCGCGCGTGAGATCCTGGCTGGCGCGCAGGCGGTCAGCAAGAGCGCAAACGGTCGTTAAGGAGTTTTCTATGGCCAAATATCAATGGCTCGGGTGCTGGGTAGTCTGGCTGGCTCTGATGAGTGCGTCGGATGGTCTCGCACAGGACAAGAAGCTGGACCGGATTCGTATTGGCGGCGGCTCCACCTCGGCGACGCAGATGTCGATGTGGTTTGCCAAGGACGCCGGTCTTTACGAGAGGAACGGTTTGAGCGTCGAAGCGATTAGCATTCCGGGAAGCAGTCTAGCGCTGCAAGCGATGCTCTCAGGCGAGCTGCCGATTATCCAGCTTGGCGGGGCGGCGTCGCTCCAGGCGAATTTTTCCGGCGCCGATACGGTGATCATTGCGACCATCGTCAAGAAATTTCTCTTTTGGATTTACTCCACGCCAGGTATCGCGCGCATGGAGGACTTGAAAGGCAAGGTGTTCGGCACGACGCGATTTGGGTCGCTGTCCGACCTGGCATCACGATTTGCCCTGCGTCTCTACGGCATTGACCCCGAGCGCGATATCACCATGGTTCAAACTTCCAGTCCGGCGGACACTGTGGTGGCTATCTCCACGGGCCGCATTCACGCCGCGGCACTAAGCCCGCCGGCGACTCTGCAGGCAAAAAAGAGCAAGCTCAAAGAGCTGCTCGACATGTCCAAGCTCGACGCCGAGTATCACATCAACGGTGTCGTAACAACGCGCCGTTATCTAAGAACCAACGAAGATATAGTGCGCCGCTTCATGCGTGCCTACATCGAAGGCGCCGTGCGCGGCCAGCGCGACAAAAACTTCGCGACGCGCTCCATGGGCAAGATCTTCCGCACCGACGACCGTGAGCTGCTCGACGAAAGCTACGACATGATCGTCAAGAATAACTTTGTCATCCCCCCGCATCCGTCCGTGCCGGGCGTCGCCAGCTTATTGAAAGGATTGGAGCCGTCGAATCCCAAAGCGAAGACTTCGAAACCGGAGGAGCACGCCGACGGAAAGATTGTGCGGGAATTGGAGCAGAGCGGGTTTATCAAAGGGTTGCAACAATAGAAAGATTCCCCATGGCGTTGACGATTAAAGATGCGTAGCGCCGAGTATTTGTAACGCCCGTGGGTGTCGGTGCTAAACCGCCGATTGATATCTAAATGACCCGGCGTCACGGCAGCAGAGAAAAAGATGTTCGGTGGAGCCCTGACCTCGGGTAATTTTCGGCGAAATCTAAAGTCGATAGAAGCGCTTCGCGTTATCGTAGATCGTTTTCTTCTTCGTTATTGGGCTTAGATCTTTCCTGGAAAAGTGTTCCTTGACCAGCTTTTTCATGTCGGTGCGTGTCGCTTCGTGGGGGAAGTCGGAGGCCCACAAGAGGCAGTCGTCGCCCAGCAGCTCGACGTCGCGTTTTGTCGTGGTCTCTTCGCCGCATTGAAAGTAGAGCTGTTTGCGCGCGAGGAGTTCGCTCGGCAGAATCGGCCGTTCTTTGGGTGACACGCGTTCTAGCCGTTCTTCGATTTTGCTAATTAGAAACGGCGTCCAACCGCAGCCGGCTTCGAGAAATCCCAGGCGTAAGTTTTTCAGCTTGTTCATGACACCGGAGAACATGATGTTGGTGAACTGGCGCATTTGTGGGATCACGTGAGTCAACGTCGCGGCTTCGTTGGGTACGAGATAGCGGTCGTTATCTCGCAGCGAGTTGCAGGAGTGAATCGATAAGGCGCAGCCGAGCTTGTCGGCCTCCTGGAATACAGGCCAGAATTGTTTGTGGCCGAGCGGCAGCGACAACCCCTCGGCGGGCACGATGCCGCCGACAGTGCCGTATGTTTTCACGGCGCGGCGGAGTTCTTTCACTGCGGCCTGCGGGTCCTGCATCGGCAAGAGCGCCATGCCGCGAAAGCGCTTGTCGTGTTTGAGAAAGCGATCGTGCAAGTAATCGTTGTAGGCGCGGCATAGCTCGACGGCGTAGGGCGGGTTGCCGATCTGGCCGATGTGCATGAAACGAGTGGGGTAAAGAACCGTTAGCTCGAAGCCGCCTTCATCCAATTTGCTGACCCACTCCTGCCAATCGGGCACGCGGAAGTCCGACGGGCGAAAATCATTGGCGGGAATCGAGCGGTGCCAGCCGTGGTGCGGTGTCAACGGAAAATAGAGCATGGCGTCGCGCCGGTTGCGGTAGCCCGGCGACATGTATTCGATGATTTCCTCGTCGGTCTCGCGGATGTGGCCGTCGGCGTCGATGATGCGCGGCTTGGGTTTGCTGGTTTTCATTGTTTGCTCCTCGTCAATGCGCACGAAACATCGGAGCCCTTCGACTGAGCTCAGGGCGAACGGAATCGACCGCTGCCACATATGCTAACGGGGCCAGATTCAGCGACTTTGTCCCAATACCCTGTTGACGAATTGCCGGGCAAAGAACTTATCTGAACCGCCGAGTTTTTTAGCTTCGGTCTCAATCTTGGCGGCGGCGATTAGCGAATCGATGATGGCGATCGAGTATTGGTTGGAAAATGGTTGATCACCTGGCGCACGGTGGCCGGGTCGCCCAAGGAGCTTTTCTTCGTGACCACTGTCGCGACTTTTTCTTGATTGACGCTGAGAAAGTCCAATCCACCCTTGATGCCGCGGAGCATGGGAACAATGTTGTCGCCGTCCGACTCGGCTTATGATCGGTGAATGGTCGACGAACTCTCTCGCATCACGGCGCGCCGCCTCTGGATTCTCCAACGCGAGATTGTCCAGGATCAGTCGTATGCATTCCACCGTAGCCAGCGGATAGTCAGGGTAGAGCACGCTGTAGAAATTGTTTTCGATGGCTGCCAACTGGGGATCGGAAATTTTCATGTACTTGGCGATCATGCGCTCGCTGTCGCTGCGATGCCGCTTCATGAACGCGATGCCTTCGGTGACCGGCAAGCCAGATCATTTTGCCGTCTTCGGTGATCACCGCCGGGGAAAAAGCGCGTTCGTTTTGCCGCGGCGTGCGCTCAAAGTATTGAGCGGCGTTAACGGATAAGGCTGAGAATAGGCACGCTCCCGCGATAGCTGCGGCAAGCAATAGTTTTTTCATAAGAGTTTCCTGATATTTCAATACTCTAATACGCCATCACTCCAATCGGCATCACAGGTCCAGCGTGCTTTCCGCGAACAGTTCTTCGATTTTCATCTTCTTCGTCGTCAGTTTTTGCTCGAAAGAAAACTCGATCAACGTCTCCAGCAGCTTGCGATTGGCTTTGATGCCGTACGGATACGGGTCACGGCCGAAGATTTCTTGGGTCTGGTGTAGATATTCTTTGCCAAAGAAGAGCGCTGACGGGATGCTCTCTTCCAATCTGGCGTTGAAGTGTTCTTTAGCTTTGACGAAGCCGCTATAGAGATTGAATGCGACCCAGGGATATTTACGGTAGATATCGCCGCGGATGGTGTAAGCGTGATTGACGGGTAGAAAACCCCACTTGTTGAAGAAGCGTTTGCCCTCGGCAATCCTATCAATAAAAAGCATCTTCACTTTGCTCCAGTCGCCCTCCGCGCCGGTGATCTTGTGCGAGCGGCCGAGCTGGCTGGGGGAGTTTTTCCATGGGCTGTTGATCGCCGCGACGTCCAGCTCGTGGTGCACCAGCATCGATGCCAAGCTTTTCTCAGGGGGCACACGATGAAACGCAATGTTCTTCGGTGGCGTGAATCCGGTGACGCCGCCGTGGCTCATCTCCTCGGTGCGCTCCATGTACCAATCAAGCTTGTGCTGCGACACGCCGAAATCATGTTCGAGAATGCCGCGCTGCCAGAGCGCAGCGGTTTGCTGATACTCGCTGACACCGATCCGTTTGCCCACGATATCTTGCGGTTTGGTGATGCCGGAGTCGGTATGAACGGAAAGCTCGGTGTGAAACAGCCGGCGGCTGGGAAACACCGGCAGGGCAATCATGTCGAGGCCGCGCTCGCGGCCGATCAAGTAAGACGACATCGACATCTCGCCGACGGGGAATTCTAGATCGCGCAACTGGCGCAGGAAAGTCTCGGACGGATGCGAATAGGTCGGTTCGAACTCGATGCCTTCGGCCTTGACGATGCCGCGCATCAACGGCTCGACGCGTTCGTTGTAGGCGGAGATGATGCCGAGTTTGAGAGTTGCCATTGTGGGGGTTCTCTTTCGGACATGGCTCGCGCAGAGGCGCAGAGCGCGCAGGGCTCGGAAAATTTTCTTTCTCTGCGAACTCCGCGTCTCTGCGCGAAATATTCTTAAGTCTTCAAGTGTCCAACGTGCTTTCGGCGAATAGTTCTTCGATTTTCATCTTGCGCGGCGTCAACCCTTGCTCGCAAGAAAATCCGGTAATCATGTCGAGCATGGCACGGTTGGCCTTGATGCCGAATGGGAACGGGTCTTCACCAATTAGCTCGCGGGTTTTGGCGGTATATTCCTGACCGAACATGAGTGCGGTTGGAATCTGCTCGGTGAGTTTTTGATTGGCTAGAGCCTTGGCGCGCACGAATCCGTCATACAATTTCGCGGCGAGCCACGGATGTTGGCGGTGGATGTCGCCGCGGATAATGTAGGCGTGATTCACCGGCAGAAAGCCGTGCTTGCGGTAGAAGCGCGCGCCCTCGGCCATGCGGTCGGGAAACAGCGGACGAATCTTGCTCAAATCGTCGCCGCCGATGCGGCTTGAACGGTCTAATGTATTGGCTTGCCGCACCCACGGACTAGAAACATGCGCCACGTCCAATTCGTGCGCCATCAGCGTCGACTTGAGGCTTTTGCTTCGATCGATACGGCTAAAGGAAATTCCTTCCGGCGGTTTGAAGCCGGTGGCGCCGCCGTGGCTCATCTCTTCGCTGCGCTCCATGTACCAGTGAATTTTGTACTGCGATACGCCGAAGTCGTGTTCGAGAATGCCACGAATCCACAGCGCCGCTGTTTGCTGGTATTCGGCTACGCCGAGCTTTTTACCGCCGAGATCCTCCGGCTTCGTGATACCCGAGTCGAGGTGATACGAGAGTTCGGTTTGAAATAGCCGCCGACTGGGAAACGCCGGCAGCGCGATCATATCGGCGCCCTGCGAGCGGGCGATTAGAAAAGACGACATCGACATCTCAGCGACTTCGAACTCGCCGAATTTCAATTGTCGCCAAAACGTCTCCGCCGGATGCGAGTACGTAGGGATCAGCTCGACGCCATCGACCTTGATGGTGCCGTTCATGAACGGCTCGACGCGCTCGTTGTAGGCGGAGATGAAACCTAGTGTAAGTTGGTCCATTTTTGCCTGTCGCTCGATGTGAGAAATGCTTTTTCACCACGAAGCACACGAAGGAGACGAAGTTCGGAAACTATTTTCTTCTCTTGCCTCCGTGAACTTCGTGCCCTTCGTGGTGAATCTTTTCCCTTGGATTATTACTTATCATAGCCGGGGATCGACCAGATCTCGTAGAGCAGTTCCATGCGCCGGAACATGTGTTTGCGGGTTTGCTCTTGCAGATCCGGTGAGTGGAGGTATTTGGTGGCGATTTCCTCGGCCAGGCTGCTGTGATCTTCGTCGGCTTCCGCGTGCACGGTGAAGAAACGGACATCGTCGGGTTTCATTTTATAGTTCTTGAGCAAGCCATGGCCAATCGCCGCAGCAGCCGGGCCAAAGGTGCCCTCGGCGCCAATCTGGATCGACATAACGACAAACCAGGGCAGCGTGTGGATGATCAGCTCGACATAGTAAAGATGCGCCGCCGTCGACGGCCGCAGCTCAGCATTTTCTAGTTCCTTCTGACTGACGCCGATCGAGTTAGCGAAGCGGATGGCCAATTCGTTATGGCCGGCGCTTCCCGTGTCCATGCCGCGAGTCTCTTCCTCGACCACGCCCCAGAGCTTCTGCGCGATTTCCGGATCGGTGCAGGCGAGATATCTCAGCATGGCGATGCGCGGCACAGCGGCGCGAAACTGATAATCCTGAATCGTCCAGGCGCGAATGTCGTCCAGCGACGCCGTGCCGTTGCCGACGGCCTTCAGAAACGGATGATTAATGCGAATCTTGGGAAACGTCTGAATGTCTTTCTTGATCTGCGCAACCCATTCTTTGGATGTGGCCATGAGAAAACCTCCCGAACGAATTAATTACTGGAGTGGGTGGGTAGGCCCCCAGCAACTCCAACACTCGACTACTCCAAGCCGTTTTTTCTCAGTCTATCGACAAAATATTCCCAGCCGCGCAGCGGGAAACGCTGGTCGGCGTTGTAAACTTCTAGTTCTTCCGCGCTCAGATATTTCGGTTGGCCGTGCAGCAGCGCCAGGTGATTCCATTCGCCGAGCATGGCCAATCTGGTGGTGCGCTCGATCATCTGCTCGATGCTTTCGCCGACCACCGCGTCGCCGTGCGCACGCATGAGGACCGCCGGTCCGTTGCCTAATGCTTTGGCTAGATCATTGCCGCGCTCGATGGTGCGCACGAGCCCCACCCCTTCATAGACCGGCGGCCCGTCGGCGGAAAGAAATTTACCGTAATGGTGCAGCGGTTTCAGCTTGATCGGCAGCACACTAAAGATCGTGCTCCATTTCGAATGGGTGTGGGCGACGCTGACGATCTCCGGCCGCGCTTTGAGAATGCACGCATGAATCGGCCATTCGTTGGGCGGCGTGGTTGCGCCGTCGAGATGGTTGCCGGCAAAGTCCTGCATGATCAGCCGAGAGCGCGTGACTGAGCCCGGGCTGATATTAGCGATGGTAATGAACGCGTCGTAGTTGGGCACGCGCGCGCAGACGTGACCATAGCCATCGGTAACGCCTTCGTTGTCGAGAATATGGCAAGAGGTGATGAGCTTGTCGGTTAATTCTTTTAGCTCTGAAGAATCGAGTGTTGGCACATTTTTGCGACTGGCTGCCATATTGGCGAATCTACTTTGGCGAAGTTGAACCTGTCAAACGCGACGATCGCCCAGCCGGCTCAAAAAATATTCCCAGGGGCGCGCCGGAAAGGATCGGTCGCCGGCGAAAGTCGCAAGCTCGCCTTCGGTCAAATAATCCGGCCCGCCGTGCACCGCTGCCATATGGGCAAGCTCACCCAAAAAGGCCAGCTGCACAGTGCGCAGCACCGCCTGCTCGACGCTGGCGCCGACCACTGCGTCGCCGTGGGCGCGCAGCAACGTCGACGCGCCGTCTTGCAGAGACTGCGCCAGTGCTTGGCCGCGGTCGACTGAGGTGACCAAACCAGCGTGCGGATAAATCGGCGCGCCACTTACCGGAAGAAACCGGCCGTACATGTGCGCCGGCCGCAGGCTTCTTTTGAGCACGCTGAACAGCGCGCTCCATTTAGAGTGGGTGTGGCAAACACTGTTCACATCGGGACGCGCCTTTAGAATACAGGCATGAATCGGCCATTCGTAGGGCGCCGGTTGCGCACCGCCGAGAAAGTTGCCATCGAAATCCAACAACACGAGCTTGTCGAGCGAGGCGCAGCCCGGGCTCACCTGAGCGATGGTGATGAAGGCATCGTGCCCGGGTATCCGCATGCTGACATGACCGAAGCCATCGGTGATTCCTTCACGATCGAGGATGAGGCAAGCATTGACGACTTTAGCTTTGATTTCTTTGAGCTCGGGGGAGTTGAAATAAGGACCTCGGTAAACGGTAGTCATTCTCGCTCCTGACTTGTGACACAGAGTAGAACGGTTCTAAACGCGGTGGCATCGAGAGTCAAGGCAAAAGCCGAGCTGAGTTCCGCTTTGGCGGCGAATCGGGCATAATTTGTGATCAGCGATGGCTAACCGGCGAATCACTTTGCGGCTCCATCCGTTTGCGCGGCCAAGTGTCGGGGTGGAGGGGGTCCACGCAGGCATCGCCCGCAAACAAAACCAATTGATATTTCGCTATCGGCTCGATGGTAACCTGGCGCTGTTGCGACTGCCGAAACTCGCCGCACCAGTTCACGCCGATGGTCTTTGGCAACATACTTGTTTCGAGGCATTTGTGGGCGTCAGGGGCAGCGCGGCTTACTATGAATTTAACTTCTCGCCATCGCGGCAGTGGGCTGTTTACGAGTTTCGCAGTTATCGCGACGGCGTCCCGCTGCGCGCGTCCGACTGGGCGCCGGAACTCTCAGTGCGCTATGCTGGCAACTGCTTGGAGCTTGAAGCCGTTGTTCCGCTCGAGCCGCTAGCGTGGATAACAGCGGGCGCGCGGCTACACGTTGGCTTAACTGCAGTGATCGAAGGCGGCGATGGGGAGCTCTCCTATTGGGCGCTCAAGCACCCCGCTGATAAGCCAGATTTTCATCACCCGGAGTCTTTTTTGTTGCAGCTCGCACTTGGCAATGAGAGCGCTTAGAATCGACGATGATGAAATTTGGCATCGATCGATTTCTCGAGGAACCGGCACTGCGCAAGCGGCTTGCCGGCAGGCGCGTTGCGTTGCTTGCCCATCCGGCATCGGTGACGCGCGATCTGGTGCATTCACTCGATGCGCTGGTGGCCATTCCCGAGGTCAAATTGACTGCTGCCTTTGGCCCGCAGCATGGCCTGCGCGGCGACAAGCAGGACAACATGATCGAGTCGCCGGACTATGTCGATCCGGTGCACGGCATTCCCGTGTTCAGTTTGTACGGCGAAGTGCGCCGGCCGACGACGGCGATGATGGATTGTTTCGATGTTTTACTCGTCGATCTCCAGGATGTGGGCTGCCGCATCTACACCTTCATTACCACGTTACGATACGTGCTTGAGGCGGCGGCGCAGCACAAGAAAACGGTGTGGGTGCTCGATCGGCCGAATCCGGTGGGCCGGCCAGTGGAAGGCTTATTGCTCCGCTCGGGTTGGGAGAGTTTTGTCGGTGCCGGACCGCTACCGATGCGGCATGGTTTGACGTTAGGGGAACTGGGCACTTGGTTCGCGAAGACGTTGCAGCTCGACGTTGATTACCAGGTCATCGCAATGGAAGGGTGGCAACCCGACACCGGCCCGGGCTATGGCTGGCCGTTGTGTGAGCGTAGCTGGGTCAACCCGAGCCCGAACGCGGCCAATCTGTCGATGGCGCGCTGCTACGCCGGCACAGTGATGCTCGAAGGCACGACGCTGTCGGAGGGGCGTGGCACGACGCGGCCGCTTGAACTGTTTGGTGCGCCGGACATCGAACCGAGGAAATTGCTCGCCAAGATGGAATCCCTCGCGCCAGAGTGGCTGCGCGGCTGCAGCCTGCGCGAATGCTGGTTTGAGCCGACGTTTCATAAACATGCAGGGAAGCTCTGTGCTGGTGTGCAAATCCACGTCGACGATCTGGGCTACGATCATCAAGCGTTCAAGCCTTGGCGCTTGATGGCGCTGGCACTCAAAGCGCTGAAGCTATTGCGACCGGACTATGAGCTATGGCGCGACTTTCCCTACGAATACGAACGCGAACGGTTAGCGATCGATTTGATCAACGGTAGCGAGTTGTTGCGGCGGTGGGTGAATGATGGTGGAGCTTCGCCAGCGGATCTAGAGAAAATCGCCACGAAAGATGAACATCAGTGGCTCGAAGAAAGACGTGCATTGCTCTCCTATTCTTGAATATTTATTTCAGCCCCAGACTCTTTACGAACCCACTCTCGTCCAGTTCTTTTACGATACTGTCGTCGAGAATCTCTTCCGCCTTAACGTCCTTTACTTTCGGATTGTCGCGCGCGGTGAATTCAATCAGTGTTTTCCAGCCGCGGTTGACGGGGTAGGGGACTTTGCTGCGGATTTTCAGGATGTAGACATCGTAGGCGATTTCTAGGAGCTCGTCGTCGTTCACGCCGGTATAGGCCGCGAGGATTTTCTTAGACTGTGCTTTGTTGTCAAGGTTCCATTTGATCGCTTCGAGATAAGCTTTCATGAAGTTGACGACCACCGGTCGTTTTGTTTGCAGATACTTCTTTGTGGTGGCTATGCCGTTAAACGGAAAGTCTTCGCCGAGCTTGGAAACGTCGATCAGCGTGTTGAATCCCTCGCGTTGAAGCATCTTGCCAAAGGAATTGCCCAATCCCATGGCCGCCGCGACCACCTGCTTCTGCTGCAGCGCGGTATAGGTTTCGCGCAGGCCGCCCGTGTAGAGAATCCGCACGTCTTTGTCTGGGACTAGCCCATGATGGGTGAGCCCGAAGCGCGCCCAGTAATCCGTGTTGGCGCCGCGTCGAGTTACTCCCACGGCTTTGCCTTTCAAATCGGCGATGGTTTTGATCTCGGGGCGCGAGATCACTTGTGCCGCCATGCTGTTGATCGTCGTGGCGATGAAGGCCATATCGATGCCCGCTGCCTTGCCGAAGAGCGCGGCCGAGCCGCCAATCTGGCCGATATGAATGTCGCCGGCGATCATGACCTGAACGATGCGTGTGCTGCCGCCAAGGTAGACCGTGCTGACGTCGAGGCCGTATTTTTCAAATAGATTGGCCCTGGCAGCGCTGACGAGTGTCCATTCCGCCGGGCTGATTGACGAATAGCCGGCGACGAGCTTTTCGGCGGTGAAAGCGGGTGCCGCGGCTGTCCCCAGGAAAGCGGCCAGGACAAAAATCACGGTGAGCATCTTCATTGGCACCTCACGTAACGAGACCGCTCCTATCAAAGCTACGGCGCACCGGTCAAGCAATTTTCTTATCCTTAGGAATCAAGCGAGCCAGTTCTCCGAAGGCTGAGAAAGAATTGGTGTGACGGCGCTTATCCTCCTGGGAGCGAAAGCGTTACCCTGCTGGCATTTCTCTTGCTCTAATCAACCCTTAGATTCGCTCTTAAGCACGACCGAAGGAGGGTAAGCATGTTCACAGACAAGATAGAGTTAAAAGACTACGACGAGATGGACCAAGAATATAAAGATCTTATGGCGCATGTGCTGTGCATTCAAGCCGACTGCGAAATCGGCGGGCCGCACCTCTACGTTGAAAAGATGTTACCGGCGGCGCCGACCAAACTCGATCAACTGATCGTCGCGCGCACCGCCGGGGAAGAGATCGATCACTACCGCAAGGTGGCAAAAGTTGCTGGCGACATTGGCATCGATGTTTCGTTTGTTTTAAGTCAACCCAACGAAAAGCGTTTCGTCGATACTTTCCGTGGTTTGATTACGACCTGGGAAGACAACGCTGTCTTCGGTTTCTTGATCGACCGCGTCGGCCGTTATCAGCTCGAAGAGTTCTACGATTGCAGCTATTTGCCGCTGCAGCGCATTTTGCCCGATATCGTGACCGAAGAGTTGGGCCATATCGAGTACGGTTACAACAAAACGCTGGAGCTCGTGCAGTCCGGCGATGAGGGCAAAGCCAAAGCCCAGCGTGCGGTCGATTTCTGGTATGTGCGCGCGCTGGATATGTTTGGTCGCACCGGTTCGAAGCGCTCTGAGCGCTATCGTCACTGGGGCTTGAAGCGCCGCTCCAACGAGCAAGCGCGGCAGGATTATATGAATGAGGTCGGGCCGATCCTCACTGGCATGGGGCTGAAAGTTCCCGATCCGAATAAAGGCCGCCGCTACATGTAAGGAGGAGAAACTATGCCAACGCCAGTCGCCAATCTAGATAAATTGGACCAGCATCTTACCGAAGTGGTGCGCGCGCTGTACGGCGCGGTCAAAACCGGGATATCGCACACCGATGATCCCAAAGTCGTCGACGGGTCGATCAAAGATTGCAAGGAGATCCTCGACGAAATCATGGCCGGCAGAGTCAAAGAATGGATCAACTGAAATCGGAAAAAAGAAGGGGTTGGTTAGCAGTGAGGCGGTAGTCTAAATCAAGTTCCACAAATCTTTGATCTTGCGCACCAGCGTGCGCTCGCATTCGGCTTCGCGGCCGTCAGTGTAGACCTGAGTTTGCGACAGACGGAAGATCAACACGCGGGCGCCTTTGGTCAAGCGCAGGATGAAAGTATGAGAATCCTCCTCGAACTCGACCTGGGTGTCAACCTCCGGATCGGTCCGCCGGGCGATCTCTGTCGCCCAAGCGGAAAGATCCGGCACGGCGGCGTCGCCGCGTTGCGGGCTTAACATATTACCCGGCGCTGTGGCTTACTTTCTCTTGTACAGCCCATCGATGAAGCCGCTCTGGTCGAGTTCGCGAATGAAAGTATTGTCGACGAACTGCTCCGGCTTGGCGTTCTTGGCGCGTGGGTCGCGTTCGGCGATGTCCTCGATCACAGTCTTAAGCCCTTCGATGCTCGGGTATTGTTTTTTCGGATAGAGCGCTTCGCTCATGACATTCTCGTAACTCTTTTCGAGGGTCTCGCGGTCGAGGCTACTGCCCATGTAGCGCGATAACGCTTTGATCGTGATTTCCTTGTCGTTCCACATGCGCGCCACCGCTTCCACATGAGCGCGGACATACCGGCGCACGGTATCGGGCTGTTCCTTGATGAAACGTTTGGTCGTCGCGACACCGGTATGCTGAAAGACCACGCCAATCTTCGCGACGTCGACGAGTGTGGCGAGGCCTTTTTTCTCCGCGGTAAAGCTAGACGGCGGATTGATCACCGCCGCGGTGACTCTGCCGGTCATCAGGGCGCCCAACCGCTCAGGGCCGCTGCCGACCTGCATGAGGGTTACGTCTTTGCCCACGGTGAGTCCGACTTTGCGCAGCGCCAGGCGCGCGATGGTATCGGTTGCCGAGCCAAAACGGCTGATGGCTAGAGTGCCGCCTTTCAGCTGTTCAAGGCTCTTTACCCCCGGTTTACCCATCAGCACATAGTTCAAGCCGGTGATACCGGCGGCAACAAACACCGCGTCCGAGCCCGCCATGACGCTGTTGACTAGGCCAGGGCCCGAGACTTGGGTGATCGGCACATCGCCCGAGACCAGCGCCAATATGGCGGTGGTGCCTCCGGTGAAGAAGATGACCTGGGCATCCAGGCCATTCTTGGTAAACACGCCGGCTTCTTTGGCGACCCAAGCCGGCAGTTGGTCGGCGCTGGCAGCGCTGTAGCCGACGTTGAGTCGGGTGAGTTGGGCGTTGGTGGCGGACGACCAAAACAGAGTCATCAACAGCACGGCCAGCGTTGCGAAAGTTTTCAACATCACATTTCTCTCCTCTAGACAAAGCTCGATTGTGGGGAAGACTAACAAGGCCGAGGGGTCGAAACAAGAAAGCCCCCGTTGGGACGAGGGCTTTCGATTGTGGGTGGCAATGAACAGACTACTCGCCGTACTTCTCGGCGCGGAACGGTTTGTGACAGGCGCCGCAGGTGTCGCCCAGAGCTTTGAGCTTGGCGCTAACCGCGCTCTCGTCGCCGGCCTTTGCGGCCGAGATCAACTCACCGGCCGCCTTGCTCAGGTTCTTGGCGGCCTTGCCGAAGTCGTCAGACTTCTCCCAAATCTCCGGTTTTGCCTTGGTCTTGCCGGTGGTGCTACCGGCAGGGAAGAGGCTGACTATCTTGTCGGCGGTTCCCATGACATCTTTGGCTTTGGCTTCCACAGTCGCGTAGTTTTTTTCTTCCACGGCGGCTTTGATGGCTTTGTTGGCCGCGCTGAGGTCCTTCATGGCCTGCTGTCTTTTCTCGTTGATATTGGCTTGGGCGTGGACGTGCGACGTTGCCGCAAGGGCAATGACGCCGAAGAGCGCTCCCGCTAGAATTTTTCCGACCATTCGATTTTATCTCCTTTCAAACCTTTGAGAGAACGTTAACTACCGCGATTTACTTTTTTTACGGCATTGAGAAGATGTTCCGTCGAAAGCAGGTCCTTTTCCGTGTTGGTCGGGCGGATATCGTAGTATTGGATCACACCTTCTTTGTCGACGATGATGTACGAACGCTTGGCGACTCGCCGCGCCTCATCCCAGACGCCATAGGCTTGCATGATTTTGCCATCGCGGTCGCTGAGTAGCGGATAAACGATTTTCGCAAAATCCCCGAGCTATGATCAAAGCGTGTGGAAATAGGAAATAGGTAGGCGTACCCTTTCGCGAATCTAAAAACGAAAGGCTGCCTGTTGGCGCAGACAGGAAAGGATACGCCGATGAG